>CAZZAQ010000849.1:0-2504 GCA_964652165.1 uncultured Bifidobacterium sp. | reverse complement strand
CGTTGGACGCGCGCAGTGGAAGATCAATCAGGCTCCATCCCTAAAGAGATACCGAGCGAGCTTGGAGGGACCGGTTAGCCGGTGTAATTTGTAGAATGCGGACTCTCATCGGTCAGATTCCTCCCTGCAGACGTCTGCACTCATCGCCAGCCCTTTCACGAAGCAGCCGACATGCGACGCGATCAGCGGTGAATCCATCATGGCTCTCCCCACGACCCTTGAATGGTGTTGGTCTTATCTGTCACGAAAGCGTGTGTGATTCGCGTAGTCCAGCCTCGCAGCTTCATGCAGTCGACCCGCATCGCCTGGAGTCTCGTAGGTCCAAACAGAAGTTCCACGCGCTGGCCCGTGGCGAGTTCTACGGCATAGTCCGACCGTTCAACTTCGTCTAGACACGCCAGATAATCGCGCTTGAAATCGCCTGACTGTTCGCCGGCCCTGGAGAAGTGCGTCACGCACCCCACCGACGCCACACAGATGCACCCGATCATCGCAATGAGTAGAAAACGTCTCATGATGGCTTCCCCTCCGTGTTAAGGTGTGACTGTCTGATGTGCGGGAAGCCCGGACCATAGCATAGACCGCACGGACTTCTATGCCCTTTCATCTCTACCCCTTCTACTTCATCATGCCGCGCATATGGATGACGGTTCCTCGATGCGCGCAGCATGGAGTGAAAACTAGGACTCCGCATCTTATGCGGATCAGTCTGAATATTGTTAGTCGTCTATGACAATCAGTGAGCGAATTGAGTTTGATGTGGCATGCTTGAAAGAGTACTTTCGAAGACTCTTTTCATTGGCTGAATCGGTGTCCTCGTTCGAGGGAGCGCCGCAGACCGGAGATGAACCCCAGGAGCTGTTTGTCAACCACGGCGTTGCTGCGTTTGTACGCCCAGACATGGTATGCAACATCTATAGCCTTGTCGATTTTTGGCTTGCCGAGCTTTGTCGCTACCATAGACAAAAGGGCAGCCTCACTCTCAGTCACAAAGACATTAAAGGCAGCGGCCTGGGCGCCTATCACAAGTACTTAACAAAGGTAGCGTTGCTTGATCTTCAAGCTGCGCTTCCCAGCCTCAACCATTTGCATTCCCTTCGCAAGGTACGTAATTTCCTAATTCACGGCGGCGGTCACGTTCCGGAACAAAAACATTCAGAAATAGACAATATCTCGGGTGTCAGCATTCAAGGCTCATTGCTTATGATCGCCGACGCGTTCGTTTGGGACTCACTAGATCACGCGAAAATCTATCTATGTGCCGTCGCTCAAGCCTAACCCGGCATTCAACCGAACCCGCGCGAAACCCCGCACAGGCCGGTGAATTCAAACGTTAGATGACACAGACAGTGATATGCCACGCCCTCTGACCAGTGAGATGCGGAGAACACTTCGAGAGACAGTTCGGGGAAGGGGCGTCTCTGCTAAGCGAGCCACCTTTGCCGGGTTTACAGCACGAGGGCTTGCTGACTCCACAGGCGCACTGACTCACGAAGGCTGGAAACAAGGCGTTGTCATGCTGCCGTTGGAGGAGCAATGCCAAATGATGGGCATTGCCTATGAGAAAGTGCATGGCTTGGAGGTTGGCAGCCATCCAGAATATGCAGCATGGCGCTACTTCTCTTCTATCGGCTACTCGGGCGCCTACTGCGAAGGAGGCCCAATTCTTCTTCTCATAAGGGCAGCGGCACTGGATGTGCTTACCAGTCTCAATACGTTCAACTCACGTCAGGATGCTTGTAGCCGCTTTACCGAAGCCCAGCTCACAATTTACCAGGAACACTCCAATCTGATCCTGAGCGCAATTCGTTCTGCCGACACAGCTTATGTGGTTCACGGCTTCAATGAAATCTACACCTCGCTAATGGTTCAGGAGTGTTATCCGGGGCTTACTGCCGAGGCGATGGCCTCTTTGTTTATAGCTCTCGGCAGCGAAAGGTTGGTGCAGATCACAGCAGCGATCATGGAGGCACCGTACAGCTATCGCGCTGGTTGGCCTGACCTAACGATGACTAACGGCGAGCAAATGCTGTGGGCAGAGGTAAAGACAACGGATCGGCTGCATATGAGCCAGATTTCAACACTTCACCGTATGAAGCCACTTCTACCTGGCTGCGTCAGAGTTGTACATCTCGTGTAGCGTGGAATACTTAAAGGGGCCAAGCTCGTGAGGAAGAAACGGGCTTGAGTTTTGATTTATCGAGACGCCCGCCCTGCGCCATCTGGCGCAGTCGCCTGGAATCAAGTCGTACGGCGAATGTATTCTCGCCATGGCGGGGGAGTCTCTACAAGGTCATCATCCTGAGTGGTGATGGGCGTGCCGGTTCTAAGAAGTGTTAGTGGAAACCCCCTGGGATCAAGATCCTAGAGAGACATCCGCATCTTCCATTCACACCTTCTATCCTTTACTATAAGCCTTCAGGCTTTCCCCCTTATTGAGGCTCCTCTGAATGCGGGCTAAGACTAGTTTTTCCTGCCAAGCTTGCAGCCATCAATCGCCACGA
>CAZZAQ010000848.1:0-2510 GCA_964652165.1 uncultured Bifidobacterium sp. | reverse complement strand
GATTCTCACCGTGATGCTCTGGGCGGTCGTGCCCGGGGCAATGCTGATCATCCCGTTGGTGGAAAGGTAATCCGTGCCGGCAATGGCTGTGCCGTTCGCGGTGGCGTAATTGACGGTGACCATCTGCCCGCTCACCGCCGAGAGGTCCACAGTGAAGACGGCTGCGGTGGTGCCGCTGTCGCCTTCCATCACCATCGCGTCACCGACGGACAGGGTTGGCAACGGGTCGTCATTGTTGATCGTGCCGCGGCCCTGGCCATCGCCGAGGGTCGCATTGACGGCGCCGCTCAGGTTGACAAAGAACGTCTCGCTCGATTCGTTGAGCAACTCGCCGACGACTTTCACGAGGATCCCCTGGCTCGTCGTGCCCGGCGCGAAGGTCACGGCGCCGTTGGTCGCCAGGTAATCCGCGCCGGCCACGGCGGTTCCGTCGGCCGTGGCAAAATTGACCGTCACCGTTTGCCCGCTCGCCGCGGAGAGGCTGATCGTAAAGAGTGCGTCGGTGGTCCCGCTGTCACTCTCCGTTACGGTCACGTCGGTGATGGCGAGGGCCGGCAGTGGGTCGTTGTTGTCGATGGCGCCCATGGCCTCGGAGTCTCCGAGCACCGCGTTGGTTGGGCTGGACAGGTTGACGAAGAACGTCTCGCTGGGTTCGTTGAGCAGATCGCCGAGCACTCCGACAGCGATGGTTTGGTTGGTGGTGCCGGGCGCGAAGGTGACGATGCCGTTCGTAGCCATGTAGTCGGCCTCGGCCGCGGCCGTGCCGTCAGCCGTGGCATAGCGGACGGTGACGGTTTGCCCGCTGGCCACGGACAAGCTCACTTCGAAGAGCGCGTTGGCTGTCCCGCTGTTGCCCTCGGTCACCATGGCGTCATGAATGGCAAGAGTCGGAAGCGGATCGTCATTGAGGATCGTGACTTCTCCCTGGCTGTCGGTGAGGGCGGCATTGCCCGGCTCACTCAAATTGACAAAGAATGTCTCGGCGACCTCGTTGAAGACATCGCCGTTAACTTTTACAGTGATGGTCTGAACGGTGACGCCGGGGTCAAAGCTGACCGTGCCATTGGTGGCGATGTAATCCGTGCCGGCAACGGCAGTGCCGTTGGTCGTAGCGTAATCGACCGTGACGATTTGCCCGCTCACCGCCGACAAGGCCACCGTCAACACAGCATCGGTTGTCCCGCTATCGCCCTCCGTCACCGCCATGTCCAGGATGGCGAGATCCGGCATCGGGTCGTCATCGTTGATCGTGCCCACTCCCTGGCCATCGCTGATGGTCGCATTGACCGGGATGGCCAGGTTGAAAAAGAACGACTCGTTGGCTTCGTTCAGCAGGTCTCCGAGGATGGTGACTGGAACGGTTTGGGTCGTCGTGCCCGGAGGAAAATTGAGCGAACCACTGGTCGCGACATAGTCGCTGCCCGAAGTCGCCGTCCCATCGCTCATCGAGAAGCCCACTGAGACGTTCCGCCCGCTGGCAGCCGAGAGGCTCACGATGAAGGTTGCCTGGACGGCTCCAGCATCGCCTTCGATCACGGCCACGTCGTTGACGGACAAAGCGGGCGAAGGATCATCGTCATTGATCGTACCCACGCCCAGACCATCGTTAATGGTCGCATTGACGGGACCGGAGAGGCTGACCGAAAAGCTCTCATTCACCTCGTCGAGTGTATCCCCCAGGACCGACACGGCTATGGTCTGACTGGTCGTGCCGGGCGCCAGGCTGATCGTCCCATTGGTGGACAAGTAATCCACGCCGGCCAGGGCCGTTGCGTTGGCGGTGGCGAAGTTGACTGTGACTGTGCGCCCGCTCGCAGCGGACAGACTCACGGTAAACACCGCGGCAGTCGCACCCGAATTGCCTTCCACGACGCTGGCATCGCTCAGGGACAGGGCCGGCAAGGGATCGTTATTGACGATGGCGCCCAGTCCCGAATCGTCGGCCAATGTGGCGTTGCTCGGGTTCGAGAGATTGAGCAGGAAGGTTTCGTCCAACTCGTTGAACAAGTCCCCAATGACTTTGACCGTGATTGGCTGGGTGGTCGTGCCGGGCGGGAAGCTGACAGTGCCATTGGTCGCGATGTAATCGCTGCCACCAATGGCCGTGCCGTTGGCCGTGGCATAACTGACAGTGACCGTTTGCCCGCTCACAGCGGATAAGCTCACGTTGAACACGGCGTCGGAGGTTCCGCTGTTCCCTTCAGTCACCGTGACGTCCGAAACAATCAGTGCGGGCAGCGGATCGTCATTGTTGATCGTTCCCACCCCCTGGCCGTCGCTGACGGTTGTGTTGACTGGAGCGGAGAGATTCACAGAAAAACTCTCGTTGGCTTCGTTGAAGACATCGCCCAGGACCGGCACGACAATGGTGCGGCTCGTGACGCCGGGGGCAAAGCTCAGGCTGCCGTTGGTGGCGGTGGAATCACTCCCCGCGCTCGCCGATCCATCGGCCGTGGCGAAGTTGACCGTGACGGTCTGTCCGCTCGCAGGCGCAAGGCTCACCGTGAACA
>CAZZAQ010000847.1:0-2516 GCA_964652165.1 uncultured Bifidobacterium sp. | reverse complement strand
CGTACAACGTCGGCTGCATCGACCCCGTCGGAATCTTGAAGGGCTGCGCGATGAACGTGCGGATCCCCATCACCACCGCGATCGCCACGAGCAGCACCTCGACGTTTTCGCGCAGGCCGGCGTTGGGATAGGCCTTGAGCCATTTGTTGGCCGCGACCTCCAAGCCCTTCATCTTATCCTGGAGCACGCCGTTTCCGACGGCGGATCGGGTCGCCGCATGCAGGTCGTCCATGGATTTCTGGACGCTCTGGACGGCCTCGGTCGACAGGATGTCGCGCTGGGCGTTGAGCAGTTTCCAGACGTGTTTGCGCATGTGCGTCGCGTCGCGCACGGTGCGTGAGAGAAACCAGCGGAGGTTCATGCGTTCCTTTCGGTTTGCAATGGTTGTCTCATCGGTTCCCCCAACCAAAACGACTCTGGCGGCCTTCCTGCCGGCCCATCGGCCAGTAAACGAACCAGGAGCGGCCGATGACATTTTCCTGGGGAAACCATCCCCATGTCCGCGAATCGGAACTGTTCACGGTGTTGTCGCCCATCACCATGTAGTGGCGAGGAGGGACTTCGACATAGGCGCTTGCGTCCGGCAACAGGGGCGCCGGCCCGGTCCGACCGTTTACATGCCCGGAGTAGTGGCTTTCGCGGGGGGGAACGGCCGGATCAAATGAGTAAACTCGCTCGAAACCCGGCGTGCTGCTGTCGAGCCGGGTCCCGTTGATCACCAAGTGTCGATCATCGCCGATTTGCACCTTATCCCCTCCCAACACGACGAGGCGTTTGATGTAGAATTGTCCGATTTGATCCTGAAGAGCAGGATTCTGCTCCATGCCCGGGATGTTGACTGTCTTAAACACGATGATCTCCCCACGCTTCGGCCGGCGGAAGTTGTAGGTGATGCGGTCGACGAACAGATGGTCCCCACTGATGGACTTCATCTTGATGATGTCGTCGCCCGGCTTGAAGACGCGGGGATTCGGCTGCTGGGCACGGTCGACGAGGCCGGCGCGCTTCAGGAGGTTGTCCGGAGGCCACCATACGCGATAGGGCTCTCCACCCACCCGAAAATCCTGATAGAGATTGAACAGAAGGAACTTTTTCGGCGAATCTTCCGTTGTTTCCATGGTCCCTTCACGCTTCGCCACAATGTGGTCGTAGCCAACACCAGTAAACCAAAACGTGAAAAACCGATTCAGCCGGCTGGGAATTGCAAAATCCGGTTCGGGATTCAGGCTGGGGGGAAGTCTGAAGTCGGGCACGGACGTCACCCCGTACAACGTCGGCTGCATCGACCCCGTCGGAATCTTGAAGGGCTGCGCGATGAAAGTGCGGATCCCCATCGCCACCGCGATGGCCACGAGCAGCACCTCCACGTTCTCGCGCACGTTGGCATTGGGATACGGCTTGAGCCATTTGTTGGCTGCCACCTCCAGGCCCTTCATCTTTTCCTGGAGCACGCCGTTGTTGACGGCGGATCGGGTCGCCGCATGAAGATTGTCCATGGATTTCTGGACGTTCTGAATTGCATCGGCTGAAAGGATGTCGCGCTGGGCACTGAGCAATTTCCAGACGTGTTTGCGCATGTGCCTCGCTTCGCGGCGCATGCGCGCCGCCTCGCGCACAGTGCGTGAAATAAACCATCGTAGGTTCATGCGATCCGTTCGGTCTGCGTCAGTGGGTGTTCAACGTTTCAACAAATTAAATCGTGCTTCCTTGATCCTCACGTAATTCTTTTCAACCACGAATGGACACGAATCCACACTAATAGAAGCGGGCTCGAGGTCAGAGCTTGGCCCTGCAATCGTCATAGACACAAGGGCCCCAACGCGGCTGGCGGCTCGTGCCAGCGTTGATTCGTGTCCATTCGTGTTCATTCGTGGTTGAAGTATGCTGTCGGAAATTGCGTGTGGATTTGTGTGCTTCGGTCCCCTGCCCTGCCCTCAAGTCTTCAGCACTTCAATGAATGCCTCTTGCGGAATGTTCACGCTGCCGACGCTTTTCATGCGCTTCTTGCCCTCTTTCTGCTTCTCCAGCAGCTTGCGTTTGCGCGTCACGTCCCCGCCGTAGCATTTGGCGGTAACGTCCTTGCGGAGCGCGCTGACGGTTTCGCGGGCGACGACCTTCCCTCCAATGGCGGCCTGGATGGCCACCTGGTATTGCTGGCGCGGGATGACCTCCTTGAGCTTGGCGGCCAGCGCCCGTCCCCTGCCCTCCGCCTTGTCGCGATGCACGATGCACGAGAAGGCGTCGACCGACTCGCCGTTGACCAGCATGTCCAGTTTCACCATGTCGCTCTCCATGTAATCGGCATGCTCGTAGTCCATCGAGCCATAGCCGCGGGTCGTGCTTTTGATGCGATCGTGGAAGTCGATCAGTATTTCGTTCAGCGGCACGAGGCTCGTCATCATCACGCGCCGCGGGTCGAGCGTCTCGGTGTGATCGAGCAAGCCGCGCTTTTCCGATACCAACGCCATCATGTCGCCGATGCTTTCGTTCGGGCACATCACGAACGCCTTCACCAT
>CAZZAQ010000846.1:0-2518 GCA_964652165.1 uncultured Bifidobacterium sp. | reverse complement strand
GGGTCGCCAACGCCTTGGCCGGCATCGAGGCGGGCGCGACACAGGTGCAGGGCACGATCAACGGTTACGGCGAGCGCACGGGCAATTGCAACCTCATCAGCGTCATCCCGACCCTCGAGTTCAAGTTGGGCGTGCGCGGCGTGCCGGCGAGGTCGCTGCGCAAGCTCAAGGAGCTTTCCGAGTTCGTGGATGAAATCGCCAACGTGCGCCACGACCCCCGCGCGCCGTGGGTGGGCCAGACCGCGTTCGCGCACAAGGGCGGCATGCACGTCCATGCCATCGAGCGCGTGGGGCGCAGCTACGAACACATCGATCCGGAAGCGGTGGGCAATTGCCGCCGCGTGCTCGTCAGCGACATGTCGGGCCGCACGAACATCCTGCTCAAGGCCGAGGAACTTGGCTTCAAGCTCTCGCCCGAGGCGCCGGAGACCCGCGCCATCACCGCTCGCGTGAAGGAACGGGAGGCGCAAGGCTACGAATACGAAGCCGCGGAGGCTTCACTGGCCCTGCTCATCCGAGGCATTCTTGACGACAACCCGGAATTGCTCTTCACCGTGGACGCCTACCACGTCTCCATGCGTCGCGACGCGAAAGAGTCGGTTTGCGAAGCGACGGTGAAGGTGCGCGTGGGCGGCAAGACCGCGCACACCGTCGCGGAGGGCGATGGCCCGGTGAACGCCTTGGACGGCGCGCTCCGTCGGGCGCTGGCGAATTTCTTTCCGAAGCTGAAGGCCATCCAACTCACCGACTACAAGGTGCGCATTCTCGACGGCGTGGCCGGCACCGCGGCCCGGACCCGCGTGCTCATCGCCTCGACCGACGGCAAGCGCGAATGGGGCACCGTAGGCGTGAGCGAAAACATCATTGAGGCCAGCCTCCAGGCACTGGTGGACTCCATGGAGTACGCGCTGCTAAAGAAGTGATTCTAACCACGGATGGACACGGATGAACACGGATTCAAAACCCGATTTGCACAACCCTGAGAACACCAAGCTCCTGCTCAAGGACGAGACGCATCAAATTCTTGGATGCGCCTTCGAAGTGCTCAACGAAATTGGACACGGGCTTCATGAGAAGATCTAAACTTCAAACACGCTCGCCTGGAGTGGGAGCGCATCGTGCTGTGACATCTTATCCGTGTTCATCCGTGTCCATCCGTGGTTAAGCTCTTCTAAGCATGTCCGAACTCTCCAAAGCCTACGAACCGCAGTCCGTCGAGGACAAGTGGTATGACTACTGGGTAAAGCAGGGTTGCTTCACCGCCGCCCCGGCGCGCGTGTCGCCCCGGCGCCCGGCTTACTCCATCGTCATCCCGCCGCCCAACGTCACCGGCGTGCTCCACATGGGCCACGTCCTCAACAACACCATCCAGGACATCCTCGCCCGCAAGGCGCGCATGGACGGCAAGGAAGTCCTTTGGCTGCCCGGCACGGACCACGCGGGCATCGCCACACAGGTGCAGGTCGAGAAGGCGTTGAGGAAAGAAGAGCGCCTGACCAAACACGATCTCGGGCGCGAGAAGTTTCTCGAACGTGTCTGGCAATGGAAGGAAAAGCACGGCGGCATCATCATCCAGCAGCTCAAGAAGCTCGGTTGCTCGTGCGATTGGACGCGCGAACGCTTCACGATGGACCCGGAGTATTCACGCTGCGTGCAAAAGGTCTTCGTTGATCTCTACAAGAAGGGCCTCATCTATCGCGGCAAACGGATGGTGAACTGGTGTCCCGCCACGCTCACTGCGCTTTCGGACGAGGAAGTGGAGATGGAGACGCAAAAGGGATTTCTGTACTATTTCAAAGTCGAGGTGGTCGAAGTTGTGGGGCAGGCGTCCTCGCCTGCCACCGTCCCTGCGGGCGTCCCGCCTGCAGGAGAAATCAAACCTACCGGCACCTTCCTCATCATCGCCACCACGCGACCGGAAACCATCCCCGGCGACACCGCCATCGCGGTGAACCCGAAAGACCCGCGTTACGCCCACCTCATCGGCAAGCTCGCCCTCCGTCCCCTGCCCTGCGAGTTGCCGCAGGAGCAAAAGCTCATCCCGATCATCGGCGATGAATACGTGGACTTCGAGTTCGGCACGGGCGTGCTCAAGGTGACGCCCGCACATGACAAGAACGACTTCGCCATCGGCCAGCGCCACAAGCTCCCCGCCGTGGACATCCTGAACCCGAACGCCTCGATGAACGAACTGGCGGGCAAAGACCTCGCGGGCCTGGATCGTTTCGAGGCCCGCAAAGTAGCGGTGAAGAAACTCAAAGAACTCGGCGCGTTGGAGAAGGAAGAGCCTTACGAAAACAAAATCGGTTTCAGCCAGCGCGCGCGCGTGCCCATCGAGCCGCGCCTGAGCGAGCAATGGTTTTTGAAGTATCCCGCCGTCGAGCAATCCCAGGCGTGCGTGGAGCAACCTGGGGGCGCCGGCGTCTCGCCGGCGAGTCCCCCGACGAAGCACGCCGCCGAGACGGGGGCGCTCCCAGGCAGGTTGCGCTTCCATCCCGATCGCTGGGCAAAGGTCTAT
>CAZZAQ010000845.1:0-2518 GCA_964652165.1 uncultured Bifidobacterium sp. | reverse complement strand
CGTCAGCCGGGGCGTTGTCGCGCTCGGCGGCGATGCGCGCGGCATTTTTGCGGACGGCGCTGTCCTTGTCCTGGAAGGCGGCGAGAAGGAGCGGCTCATCCAGCATACCGAGGTTGTTGAGCGCGTAGAGTGCCTCGACACGTCCATATTTGCTGGCGCTGGTTTTGAGAATTGTGGCGAGCGCGGGCGCGATCGACGCCTGTTGGGATTCGTTGAGGAGCCGGTTCGCGGTGGCGCGCACCCAGCCATTCGGATGTTCCAGCATAGCCGCGAGCGCGGCCGGGTCGTTCGAGTCAAGCTTGAAGGCGGGGAGTTTGGCGGCCTCCTTGTGCTGCACCCGGTAGACGCGCGTGAAGTGATGGTCGCGGTCCGGGCGTGTGGCGGCGTTGTGCGCGCCGTGGCCGACCCGCGGGCCGCGCGTGTCGTTGTGGACGGCGATCTGGTTGTAGAAATCCACGACATACATCGCGCCATCGGGGCCGACGCGGCTGTGAATGGGGCGGAACCAATAATCGGTGCTCATCAGGAAGTGCGTTTCGCGGCGGCTCTCTTCCTTGTGGCCCTGGTAGGTGGAGCCGGCGGGGTCGAGGAATTCGTGGTGGAAGAGGTGCATCGTGGCTTCGCCCATGAAGAAGGAGTAGCGCTGCTCGGGCGACCACTTCGCGGGCCAGGCGCCGCCGTCGTAGATGCACGAGCCGGCCGCGGCGGTCCACGCGTTCACCCAATCGATCTGAACGTAGACCTGGCGTGTCTCCTTGAACGGCGGGAAGATTTTGTTCTCCTCGATGATGCTGGCGTAGGCGCGGTGGCCGCCGACGCTGCCGCGGGCCAGGAATTTCTCCGGCAGCGCGACGTGGCAAATCGGCTCGCCGCACGTGGCCGTGGTGAAGAAGATTTCGCCGTCGGGCGCCACTTCGCAGCCCCAGGTATTGCAGCCTTCGGAGACGATCTGTTCGAGCGCCGAGCCGTCGGGGCGGAACCGGTAGATGCCCGCCGAGATCTCGCCGAAGTCTTTGCCGGTCTTGGGCGAGCGAACCTTGCCGCGCGAATAGCCCACCGAGCCGTAAATCCATCCGTCCGGTCCCCAGCGCAGGTTGCTGGTGACGGCGTGCGTGTCGCCGATGCCCCAGCCCGTGAGAATCGTCTCGACCTTGTCGGCCTTGCCGTCGCCGTCTGTGTCGCGCAGCCAGAGGAAGTCCGGCGCTTGCGCGACGATCACGCCGTCCTTGTAAAAAACGAGCGAGGTGACGCGCTCCAGCCCCTCGTAGAAAACCGTGCGCTTGTCCATGACGCCGTCGCCGTCGGTGTCTTCGAGGATCGAGACGCGGTCGCGGGCCGGGCGGGGTTCCCTGCCGCCGACCGGGAATTTCTCCGGGTCCTGGCGGCGATTGGGGTAGGCGTTGAGGTCGTTGCGATTGACGGTGCGGCCGCCGGGATACTCGGGCGTCTCGGCCACCCACAACCGACCGCGCGGGTCCCAGTCGAGCGACATGATTTTCTCGGCGACGTTTTCGTCGGCGCAGAGGGAGATGTTGAACTCGGGATGCAGCGAGAAGTTCTTTACGGCCTTCGCCGCAGGAGTTGGTCCGCCGGCGGGATACACGAGCGAAGCCAGCTCCTCCTTTGCGCAGAACTCGTCCACGTTCGCGCGTCCGCCTGCCCAGGCGATGCCGCGCATGAGAATCGCGCGATAGTGCGGGGTGCCGAACGAAACGTATTCGTGGCCGGGGATGCTGACGAAGGCGCGATACGGCTTGCTGCCGCCTTCGAGCGTCTTTTCATAAGTCCAGAGCTGCGGAGCGATGGTGTGAACGTCGTGGAAGCTCGACGCCAGCACGTGCACGTCCGGCGACATGTCGAGGTCGTAATAAATCTCGTCCTTCCAGTCGAAGTTGGAGATGCCACGAGTGATGGGATGCTCGTCGTCCACGAAGTAGAGGCCGACGTAGCTTTCGAGCCAGCGGGTGGGCTTTTTCTCAGGAGCGTTTTTCGGCCAGATCCAGGCACCGCCCTGGATTTTCTTGGCCCACTCGTGCTGGTCGGCGCTCACGACGGCGTCGTGCAACACGACGAAGCCGCCGCCGCGCCGAAGGAACTTCTCGAAATTCTCGCGGTCGTCTCCCGTGATTTTCATGCCGTCGGCGGCGAAGATGATGAGCACGTCGGTCTGCTCCAATTGGTCGGCCGTGGGGAACGTCATCGCGCCGTCGGCCTTGAGCCCGCGTTCCTTGAGCAGCGGGACCCAATCCTTCAGGAATTGCGGGTGGTCGTGCTGGCCGGGGCCGTGGGTCTTGACGCCGGCGCGGATGAACACGCGCAGCGGCTCGGCGGCGCGAGCGGATGACAAGAGGATGAACGCGCAGAGAAGCGTCGAAAGGAGTCGAGCGGGTGTCATGGAGAATCAGGCGGTGGCAGTTAACTTATGTTTGGCGGCGGGCGCATGCGGCGAAGGTCAATCAGTAATCAGTAATCAGTAATCAGTATTCAGTAATCAGTATTCAGTCCGACGGACCTCGGG
>CAZZAQ010000844.1:0-2521 GCA_964652165.1 uncultured Bifidobacterium sp. | reverse complement strand
TGCGTAAAACGTAAGACGAGGCTGGACGTTGAACTGGCGCCTCAATGAGCCGCGCCGTTTACGTTTCCCGTTTTACGTTTTACGCTTCCCCCCATGCCCGACCCCAAATCCCCCTACCTCGTCGGCGTTGACCTCGGCGGCACCAAGATCCTCGCGGGCCTCTTCGACCCCGCCTTCAACTGCATCGGGCAGATAAAGCTCAGCACCAAGGCCGAGCGCGGGCCCGAGGGCGTCGTCGAACGCATCGCCCGGTGTGTGCGTGATGCCGTTGACGAATGTGACCTGTCGATCAAGCAAGTCCGCGGCGTCGGCGTCGGCGCGCCGGGCGCGGTCAACACCGCCGAAGGCCGCGTCATCTTCGCCCCCAACCTCGGCTGGAAAGACGTGCCCCTGAAGAAGCAGCTCGAAAAGGAACTGGACCTCCCCGTCTTCGTCGACAACGACTGCAAGCTGCACGCGCTGGGCGTATTCGAGGCCGAATACCACGCCAAGCCGCGCAATCTCATCGGCATCTTTATCGGCACCGGCATTGGCGCCGGCATCTTCATCGATGGCAAACCCTACACCGGTTTCAACGGGACCGCGGGCGAGATCGGCCACATGGTCCTCGATGTCAACGGGCCCGAGTGCAGTTGCGGCAACCGCGGCTGCTTCGAGGCTCTCGCCAGCCGCCGCGCCATCTTCCGCGACATCCAGCACGCCGTGAAGAACGGCCAGCAGACCGTCCTCACGGAGATGCTCGGCCCCGACCTGGCCGACCTGCGCAGCGGGGACCTGCGCAAAGCCATCCGACGCGGCGACAAGTTTGTCGCAAAAATCATCGACCAGGCGGCCGAATACACCGGCATCGCCTGCGGCAACTTGATCAACCTCTTCAACCCCGAGCGGATCGTGTTGGGCGGCGGCGTCATCGAGCAGCTTGAGAACGAAATGCTGCCCATCATCGACAAGGTGGCCCGCAAGCACGCCCTGCCCGGCACCGCCAAAGGCATCGAGATTGTCGCCAGCCGCCTGGGTGACGACGCGGGCATCACCGGCGGCGCGGTCCTGGTCGCGCGCGAGACCAAGTAAGCCCGCCCGGGCAGCATTCCGGGCGCATGAGCATTTCGGAAGCAACTCCCCTCTTCGTTCCGCCATTGCACTTGTTCAGCCCCGTCAACCGTCGCCGGTTTCTACAGCTCGCCGCCGTCGGCGCGGCGGCCAGCGGTAGTTCCTGCCAGCGGTTCGCCAACCCGCGCAGCCGCGCGGCCTCGCGCCCGGCCCGCTTCTTTTTCACGTCGCAAGGCAGGACTGCCGTGATGAACGCCGACGGATCGGGCCTGCGCTACTTCAACTTCAATGTGCCCAACCAGGCGACGTGGCAGCCGGGGCCGATTCTTTCGGACGGACGCCGCGCCATCTTTCTCAGCATGGAACCGCGGCGCGACGGGCCGGGGCGGCCCTTCGAGGAGTTTTACACGCAGACGCCGACGCACCTCTGGCTCTACGACCTCGACCGGCATTCCCTCAGCGAAATCGCGACGCGCGGGCGGCTCGCCGTTTTCTACACCCCGGCGTTGCTCGTCAGCGATGAACGCATTCTCGTGCAGGTCGTGCGCAACAAGGTCGGGCAAATTTTCAGCATGAACCTCGATGGCACGGACGCGCGGGAGTTCACGCGCGCGGGGGAGGGGTTGCCTTACGGGCTGAGCCTCAGCCCCGACGGCCGGCGCGTGGCGTTCCATCTCGCGAGTCCGCGCGGCTACGAGATTTGGGCCTGCAATGCCGATGGCGCCAATCGCGTGCGCGTCGCCGGCCATCCGGACCATCTCTACTTCGGAACGAGCTGGTCGCCCGACGGGCAGTGGATTCTCTATCAGGATTGCCGCTTCAGAAGCGACCCCGGGCACGACTGGTCGGACCTCTGCATTGGCCGTCCAGACGGTTCGGAGCATCGGACATTGACGAGCGGCCAGACGCACTGGTTTGGCGCGACCTATGGCCCTCCGCAGCACCGCGGCGGCGGCTCGAACATGCCGGCGTGGACGCGCGCCGGACACATCCTCTTTTCGCGCAAGCTGCCGGGTTCAAAGGTCCCGTGGGAATTTCAATCCCAACGCCCCGACACGGACCACTTCAACCGCGACTTCAAACCCGGACTCGCCCGCGGCGGCACGGAAATCTGCCGCCTCGATCCGCGGGACGGCACCGTGACGCGCCTCACACACAGTGACCCGCCGGTCTGGGATTTTCGCGCCAGCGAATCGCCGGACGGCCGGCGCATTGTCTTCTGCCGCGCCGAAACCGGTGGCGTGCCGGCGATTTGGGTGATGGACTCCGACGGCGCCCGCCCGCGCCTGCTCACGCGTGGCATCGAAAACAAAGGCGCCGACCATCCGTGGTGGGTTTCGTGAATGGGGCCGAGTATTGTTCACTCCGTTGGGACGACTGACCGTGAGCCGCGGCCCCTTCGTGATACGGGCGCAAGGGGCGCATCTCACTTTCTGGCGAGCTCAAATGGATCGGTTGGCTTGTGGGGCTG
>CAZZAQ010000843.1:0-2522 GCA_964652165.1 uncultured Bifidobacterium sp. | reverse complement strand
CGTCATCTGGGCCGCCGGCGTTTCGGCCAGTCCGCTCACGAAAAGACTAGGCGTGGAACTTGACCGCGCCGGTCGCGTCAAAGTAAATCCCGATCTCAGCCTGCCCGGCCATCCCGAGGTCTTCGCCATCGGCGACATGGCGTTCGTGCTCCAGGACAACGGGAAACCCGTGCCGGGCGTCTCCCCCGCCGCAATGCAGGAGGCCGCCCATGTCGCACGCATTGTCGGGGATGAACTCAACGCGTCCGGCAGCGTAACACGTCCTCCGTTCCGATACTGGGACAAAGGCACGATGGCGACGATTGGCCGCTCAGCCGCCGTCGCCTGCACCGGCCGACTCAAGCTCACCGGCTTTCCCGCGTGGGTCGCCTGGTTGTTCATCCATTTGATATTCCTCATTGGCTTCCGCAACAAGCTGGCCGTGCTGCTCCAGTGGTCCTACTCCTACTTCACCTACAAACGCGGCGCCCGCATCATCACGTTTCTGACCGACAGGCGATAGGGAAGGAGCTGCGAGGCGGGCATGGGGTGTTGGAGTGTTGGAGTAATGGGGTGTTGGAGTGATGGAGTAATGGGGTGTTGGAGTGTTGGAGTGATGGAGTGTTGGAGTGATGGAGTGATGGAGTGTTGGGTTGGACCGATCGGCCCAACTCTCCACTACTCCATTACTCCATTACTCCAGTACTCCAGTACTCCACTACTCCACTACTCCATTACTCCAAAACTCCATCGACCCATCACTCCATCTCCCCAGCTCCGTCTGCTTTTGGGCTTTGATCTTTGCGCCCGGAACTTTGAATCTCGCCCCGTCATGAGCAAGACGACCCGCATCGGCGACTACCTCATCGAGCGGCTGCACGCGCACGGCGTCCGTCACGTCTTCGGCATCCCGGGCGACTACGTGCTGGGCTTTTTCGAACAACTCCGACGCAGCCCGTTGCGCACGATCAACACTTGCGACGAGCAGGGCGCGGGCTTCGCGGCCGATGCTTACGCGCGGCTCCGCGGGCTGGGCGCTGTTTGTGTCACCTACTGCGTCGGCGGGCTCAAGGTCGCGAACACAACCGCCGAGGCTTTCGCCGAAAAATCCCCCGTCGTCGTCATCAGCGGCGCGCCCGGCATGAAGGAGCGCGAGAAGAACCCGTTGCTTCACCACAAAGTCCGCGAGTTCGACACGCAATTCAAAGTCTTCAAGCACCTGACTGCCGCCGCCACGGTGTTGGGCGATCCGCAGACCGCTTTCCAGGAGATTGACCGCGTCCTTCACTCCGCCCTCCGTTTCAAGCGCCCGGTATACATCGAGCTGCCGCGCGACATGGCCGGCGTCGCGGGCAGCCCGCACCACCGGCCTCGCGAGTTGCACGAGGCGAGCAACCCGCGCACCTTGCGCGCCGCGCTGGACGAGGCCGTGGCCTGGATCAATGCCGCGAAGAAACCCGTCATCCTTGCCGACGTCGAAGTCCACCGTTTCGGACTCCAGGGCGCGCTGTTGAAGCTGGCTCAAGCGACGGGCATTCCCGTGGCCGCGACCCTGCTGGGCAAGTCGGTCATTGGCGAACAGTATCCGTTTTACCTCGGCGTCTACGAAGGCGCGCTGGGCCGTGAAGCGGTGCGGCGCTACGTCGAGTCCAGCGATTGTGTGATCATGCTGGGCGCGTTCATGACCGACATCAATCTGGGCATCTTCACCGCGCGCCTCGATCCCGCCCGCTGCATTTACGCGACCAGTGAAAAGCTGGCCATCCGCTACCACAACTTCGAGGACGTGCGCTTCAAGGATTTCATGTGCGGGCTGGTCCGCGCAAAGCTCCGCCGGCGCCCGTTGGCGAAGCTGCCGCGCCCGCCGCGGCCGGCCGTCTTCGGCAACGGGCCGGCCACGCCGCCCAAAAGGCGTCTCACGGTCCGGAAGCTATTCGAACGCCTCAATCTCTTTCTTCGCGAGGACACCATCGTCGTTTGCGACGTGGGCGACGCGATGTTCGGCGCGGCCGATCTGTTCATCCATCGCGGCACCGAGTTCCTGGCGCCCGCCTATTACACGTCGATGGGATTTGGGGTCCCGGCGGCCATCGGCGCCCAACTCGCGCAGCCCCGTCTCCGACCGTTGGTCATGGTCGGGGACGGCGCGTTTCAGATGACCGGAATCGAGCTGGCGACGGCCGCTCGCTACGGCTTGAACCCCATTGTCATTCTCCTGAACAACCGCGGCTACGGCACCGAACGGCCGATGCAGGACGGCCCCTACAACGACGTCTGGCCGATGCGCTACCACCGCATGCCCGATCTGCTGGGCGCCGGCCGTGGCTTCGTCGTCGAAACCGAGCGCGACCTCAATGCCGCGCTCGTCGCCGCTGAACAACACACTGAAAGTTACTGCCTCATCGAAGTACAGCTTGACCCCTTCGACCGATCACCCGCTCTGCAACGGCTCACCGAGCGGATGGCGAGGAACATATGAGCACGACCTGCACTTAGAGAGGCCGCGGATGGCATTGCTTTAGCGTAGCTGCGACCGTGAGGTC
>CAZZAQ010000842.1:2310-2524 GCA_964652165.1 uncultured Bifidobacterium sp. | reverse complement strand
GGCGTGGACCAGGCGCTGGGTGACCCGGGCCGGGGGGTGTACTGGCTGGCGGAGGTCAACCGCCAGGTGGTCGGACAATTGATGATCACCCGCGAGTGGAGCGACTGGCGCAACGACTGGTTCTGGTGGATCCAAAGCGTTTACGTGAGGAAGGAGTGGCGCGGACGGGGCGTCTTCCAGGCGCTCTACCACTTCGTCGAGGAACAAGCCGCCG
>CAZZAQ010000842.1:0-2300 GCA_964652165.1 uncultured Bifidobacterium sp. | reverse complement strand
ACGTGTGCGGACTGCGCCTTTACGTGGACGCCCGCAATGCCACAGCCAAGGCGGTCTACCAGCGCCTCGGCATGGAACATACCAATTACGAGATGTTCGAGGTGGACTTCCGCAAGGCGCCCCGTCGCGAAGTGGGCCAAATGTTCGTCACGCCGGCGCTGCCGCCGGGCCGGTCCTGAAACCGGCGACCCGGGAGCCTGCTCCTGGAAAATAGTGGCTAAATTGATTCCACGATCCTCCGACTAGAGAAAGGTGGTACGGCCGTTGTCACAGGGCGCACAGCGTCCGGCTCAGCCCGACGAAGGGCCTGCCACTGACGCGTGAAGCAAGTGAACTTAAGGCGATTCCGCCAAGCCAGACTCTTGTGACTGCTCCAATAAAGCTGAAGAGAGTTCTGTTCGTGGATGACTCTCCAGAATACCTGGAGACCCTCGGGCGCGTCCTCGGCGGTTGGAGCGAGGGGGAATGGGAGATTCTGCTCGCGCAAGGAAGCAGCGAGGCGTTCTCCCTGCTCGAAGCGCAACCAGCCGATCTGGTGGTCATCGATGTGCTGATGCCGGTGGTGGACGGAGTGCAGTTGCTCCGGATGCTCCACCGGAGCCATCCCGCCATGCGCAAAGTCGTGTTGACCGGGATGGTCGAACCGGCCTTGCGCAGCGATTGTTTGAAACAGGGAGCGGATTTGTTCCTGGAAAAGCCGCGGTCAGTCGCGGACCTGGAGATCGTTTACCGGGCGCTCAAGCACGTGCTGGCGTTGGAGGAGACCAGTGGTTTCCGCGGCGTCCTCCGGCGGGCCAACATCAGGGACATCATCCAGATGGAATGTCTGAACCAGCGTTCGTCGATCGTCGAGATCACGACGACGGAGGGAGGGGGAGAAATCTTCATCGAACGCGGGAATGTAGTGCATGCCCAGACCGCCGGGTCGAAGGGTGGGGAGGCGTTTGCCCAACTGGTCAATCTCAAGAGCGGCGAATTCAACCTCAAGCCGTATGTTGAGCCGCGTGAGCGGACACTTTCCTCCCGTTTCGAGGCCCTGCTGTTGGCGGCCGCCCATGCCTGGGATCAGATGCTCGCCGGCCAGTCCCCGGCGCCACAACCCATCGAACCGGTCCAAAAGAAGGAGCACGACACGACCACGACATGGTTTCGGAGGAAACGCGAAGATGACTCCGCAAGGACCGCCCAAGGCGCAGGTAGCACTCCCGCCCCTTAGCGACAGCGGCTAACCGCGGGCCGCATCCGCCACGTCACCGAGTCGATAGCCGGCCGCGCGCCCGTATTGACAAGGCTCCAAATTCGTCGAAAATGGAGCCTGTGAATTTCATTCCTCGACTGGTGGAAGCCCGCCTGCGAGCGGTCCTGGCCCGGCAGAAGTCCGTTCTGCTGCTCGGCCCGCGACAGACCGGCAAGACCACGTTGTTGGAACGGCTGCAGCCGGACGTGCTGCTGAATTTCCTCCGCCCCGTGGTGCGCCAGCGCTACGACTTCGCCGCGTAACAACTGCGGGGTGCTGGCGGAACGGACGCGCGTTCCTCAAGCGGATGGAAGCCGACCCGAACTGGCCGCCGTGGATTCCACTAGAACCACCCGCGCACTGAACGAGAGTCCTCCACGACGAACGATGGCCGCCATGGTGTTCGCCGACGTGCCAGCATCCTTTACAAATAGTCAGGCCAAACGCACACTGCGCTGGCATGGTTGACCGCCCTTTTTGGCTGCAACGAATCGAAGCTGCTTGGCAGGAAGCGCCCATTGTCTGGCTCTGCGGCGTCCGGCGTTCGGGAAAGACCACCCTCGCGCAACAACTCGGCGAAGCCCGCATCCACTACGTGAACTGCGACCTGCCCGTCGTCGAGGAAATGGTGCGCGACCCGCAGTTGTTTTGCCGCCAGTACGCGAAGCCGGTAGTGGTCTTCGACGAAATCCATCCTTCGTCCGCGTGCGCCAGCGCGACGAGGCGGACGCCATCGAGTGCAAGTGGGACGCGAGTGCGTTCGATGTCGCCGCCCTCAATGTGTTTCGCTCTCACTACCCCAAAGGGCGCAACTATCTCGTGACGCCGCTGTCTGGTCCCGCTTACCTACGCCGGTTCGAGAGACTGGAACTGAAAGTCTGCAACCCTACAGGCGTTGAGTAAGAGGAGACCCGCAAGCCCATGCCCAACTCCGGCACCGAGCACCGCAAGCTGGCCGCCATCATGTTCACGGACATGGTGGGCTACAGCGCGCTCTCCCAGCGCAAGGTTGGGCCGCGTGTGAACCTAATCGGGCGGGAACAGTTTCAGCCGCAGCCACTGC
>CAZZAQ010000841.1:405-2525 GCA_964652165.1 uncultured Bifidobacterium sp. | reverse complement strand
CGTGCCGGTCTACCTGACGACCGCCGTGATGCCGGTCATTCTGACGGCGATGGGAGTTTCCGACGAGATTTACATTTTCAAGCGGTACGTCGAGTTGCTGGGCGATATGCCGGGCCGGCCGCATACCGAAGCGGTGGCCCAGGCGATGGACGAACTCTGGCGGCCGGTCGTGAACATGGCGGCGACGACCGCGATTGGTTTCCTGTCGTTCGGACTTTCGTCGGTGAAACCGGTGCAGATGTTCGGGCTGTTCACCGCGGTGGGCATCGTGTTCTGCCTCGTGTGGTCGCTATTCGTCATCCCGGCGACGCTGGTGATGCTGAAGCCGGCGTGGCTGCTGCCCAAGGGACGTCAGGCGGACATCAGGCCGGATCAAGCGGAGTCGACTATCGTAGCTGCGACCGTGAGGTCGCGCGCTGACTTCTTAACCGGGGACGAGTATCATGCCGCTGCCCAACCTTCTGCGTCCACGTCCCGCGACCTCACGGTCGCAGCTACGCTGAACACCTGCGGTCAAGACGACGGGCCGTGGCGCCGCTTCGCACAATGGGCGGTGCGCCGGCGGACTGTGGTGCTGGCGGGCACGGCAGCACTGGCGCTGCTCACCCCGCTGGGCATCCGGCGTGTGGTGGTGCAGGACAGTTGGATCGACGGGTTCGACCCGTCGAGCGAGTTCCGGCGGGCGACGCGGCTGGTCAACGAGCAGTTTCACGGGGCGCACTTGCTGGTGGTGCGCGTTGACGGCGGCCACACTGCATTGCGCGCGCGTGTGCCGTGGGTGCCCGGGGACGACTTTGCCTTTCCGCTGCCCGCGGGATTCGACATTCCCCGGGACAAGCTCGTCAACGGATGGCTGGTGTTCACCGGCAATCCGCGGACCAACGTCGGGCCGTTCCGATCATCGGTGGCGGCGCCGGTGTGGCGCTCGTGGGTGCAGTCGGCCACGAACCGGGACGGCCGGGTGTGGGCGTCCACTCCGCGGGATGAAGGCTCGCCGCGCTATTGGCTCCAGCCGACCAACGGCGAGCCGGTGCAAATCGAGTTCTTCTCGTTCGCCCAGTTACGGCCCGACACGATGCACCGGCTGGCGGCGCTCGGCCGGTTCATCACCGCGCGGCGGACCAACGAAGTGGGCGGCGTGATCAGCGCCGCAGATTACATCGCCACGACCCGCTTCATGGTCCGGAGCACCGACACCAACGCGCACCGCATTCCGGACAATCCGCAGCAGATCAAGGCCCTTTGGGACAACTACCGGATGGCCCGCGGGCCGGAGCGGCTGCGGCAAACCGTGGACACCAACTTCTCGGCCTCGCTGCTCACGGTTTTCTTGAAGGACGCGAACTTCGTGGGCACGGCGCGGCTGATGGCCGACCTGCGCGCCTACGAGCGGGAGCACCTGGCGCCACACGGGTTCAAGCTGTCGTTCGCCGGGGACGTGGCCGTCAGCCAGTCGTTAATCGAACGCATCGTGTCGACGCAAGTGCGGTCGCTGGGGTCGTCGTTGTTTGGAATTTTCGTCGTGGTGCTGGCGCTGGGCCGGTCGCTGCGCGGAGGGATTTGCTGCGTGCTGCCCAGCTTGCTGGCGGTGGCGGTGAACTTCGCGGTCATGGGCTGGATGGGCATGCCGCTGGGCGTGGCGACGTCGATGTTCGCCGGCATGACGCTGGGCATGGGGGTCGACTTCGCGATTCACCTCGTCGAACGCTTCCAGCGGGCGCGTGTTGGCGGCGTGCATCCCGAACGCGCCGTTATCGAAGCCGTCGTTGGCGTTGGACCCGCCATGGTGGTGAACGCGCTGGGCATCGCGCTGGGCTTCGGCATCCTGATGCTCTCGCAGGTGCCCGCCAACGCGCGGCTCGGAGCGCTGGTCGTGCTGGGGGTGGTCAACTGCCTCGTCGCGACGTTGCTGGTGCTGCCGGCGCTTTTGAGCAGGTGGTCGGCGGGAAAAACGAGAACGGAGTGATGGAGTAATGGAGTAGAGGAGTAATGAAGTCGCAACGTGGGCTGGCGTGCATTCACATCACTCCACTACTCCATCACTCCATCACTCCATTACTCCAACACCCCATTACTCCATCTCCCCGTTTGTTCAGCCCGTTGCCAGCAACGGTGCTTGC
>CAZZAQ010000841.1:0-395 GCA_964652165.1 uncultured Bifidobacterium sp. | reverse complement strand
AAAAACGAGAACGGAGTGATGGAGTGATGGAGTGATGGAGTGATGGAGTAATGGAGTCGCAACGAGCGCTCGCGTGCATTCACATCACTCCACTACTCCATCACTCCATTACTCCAACACCCCATTACTCCATTACTCCATTACTCCAACCGCTACACCACTTCGCGAATCACTTCGCCGGCGTCGAGGATGAAAACGGGGCGGCCGGCGTTGTCGTTGAAAGTCTGGCGGCTGTCGATGCCGAGAACGTGATAGACCGTTGCCAGCACGTCACTCGGTTTGAGCGGACGGTCGGCGGGATACTCGCCCTTGTCGTTGGACGCGCCGACGACCTGGCCGCCGCGCAACCCGCCTCCGGCCATCATCACGGAGAACACCTCGCCCCAGTGGTCGCG
>CAZZAQ010000840.1:1375-2529 GCA_964652165.1 uncultured Bifidobacterium sp. | reverse complement strand
TTCCCAGGGCGTTGCCCTGGGCTGGATTATTTGGCCCCGTTGGGGCATCTCAGAATCTGAGATGCACCCCTTGAATTACAGGCGCGCAGCTTCAACCGCCCACGATGCCCTCTTCCAGCGCCTTCACATGCGAATTCAGCACCGTTTGCGCCACCTTGTAACCCTGGCGGTCGGTGTTGCGGCCAAGGCCGTCGAAGTGCCGTTCGATGCGGAGCCGGGCGGAGGCGCAGAAATAGTCGGCGAGCTGGAGGACTTCGGCGGCCTCCGTCTCAGTGCCAGCCTTCATCAGCGACGCGGCGCGCGAGCAGGTGGCGGTGATGGCGAAGATTTCGGCGCCGATCTCGACGAAACGGCCGAGGAGCACCTGTTCGCGCTCCAGCTTCGGGCCGAGCCGGGCCATCGCGTGGAACAGGCGGCGGGCGAGCTTGCGGCTGGCCCTTGAGGCATAGCGGAGGTGCGCCGCGAGCTTGCCGGGCACGCCCGAGGGCAGGCCCGAACCGAAGGGCAGCCATTGCCTGGGATACCAGCCGGCGTAGAACAGCCCGGCCTTGAGCGCGGCCTTGAGCCGTTCGCCCAGCGGCTTGCGAGTATCGAAGATGGCCCCGCTGACCTTGAGGTGCGGGTCGAGCATTTCGCGCGCGATGAACAGTCGCATGATCTCGCTGCTGCCTTCGAAGATGGTGTTGATGCGGCAATCGCGCATGGCGCGCTCGACGGCGACGGGTTCTTCGCCGCGGGCTTTGAGGGAATCGGCGGTCTCGTAGCCCCGGCCGCCGCGGATCTGCATCGTGTCATCCACGATGCGCCAGGCCTCCTCGGTGCCCCACATCTTGGCGATGGCGGCTTCGAGGCGAATGTCGGCCTTCTTGTCGCGGTCCACCATGCTGGCCACGAGCAGCGTCATGGACTCCATGGCGAAGGTGTTTGCGGCCATGCGCGCGATTTTGTCGGCGATGGCGGCGTGCTTGCCGATGGCCGCGCCCCACTGCACGCGTTCGTTGGCCCATTTCCTGACGATGCGCAGGCACATCTTCGACGCGCCGGTGCAGGCGGCGGGCAGCGTGAGGCGTCCGGTGTTGAGCGTGCTGAGCGCGACGCGCAGGCCCTTGCCTTCGCCCCAGATGATGTTCTCGCGCGGGACGGCGGCGTCGGTG
>CAZZAQ010000840.1:0-1365 GCA_964652165.1 uncultured Bifidobacterium sp. | reverse complement strand
GCGTATCCATGTCCACGATGAACGCGGTGACTTGCTTCTTTTCCTTTCCATTGACGACTTTGGGCGGCGTCTGCGCCATGACGACGATGACGCCGGCCTTGGTGCCGTTGGTGCACCAAAGCTTCTCGCCGTTGATCGTGAAATACTTTCCGTCTGCCGTCGGTTCGGCGCGCGTGGTCATCGTGGCCGGGTCGGAACCGACGCCTAATTCGGTGAGGGCGAAGGCGGAGATTTCGCCCGTGGCGACGCGGGGCAGGAATTTCTTTTTCTGCTCCTCCGTGCCGAAGAGGATGAGCGGTTGCGGCACGCCGATGGACTGGTGGGCGGAGATGAGCGCGGTGAGGTTTCCGTCGTAGCTGCCGAGCAGCATCGCCGCGCGGGAGTAATTGGTCTGCGACAGGCCCAGGCCGCCGTATTGCGTGGCGACCTTGATGCCGAAGGCGCCCATGCGGCCCAGTTCGGCGATGACGTCGTCGGGAATTTCGCCGGTCCGGTCGATGGCGTCGGGATCGACCTTTTCCTTCAAAAACTTCTCAAGCCGTTCGAGGAATGCGTCGCCCTGGTCCTTGTCGGTCGGGCTTTGTTCGGGGAAGGGGAACACGCTCTTGAAATCGCAGCGGCCCATGTACAGCCCGGCCGCGAAGCTCTGCTTGTCTCGCGGCACTTCGCGCGCGGCTTCGGTGAGTTCGAGCGCGGCACGCTGGCCTTCGTTCATCTTCGACGTGTCGATGACCGAGGCGGCCTCTTCGGCGTGCGGTTTGATTTCGGGTTCCGGTGGAGCGCTGTTCAGTGTGCTCATTGTCTTCCCTAGTATCGGCGAGAACCTACTGGTTGTAAAACGCGCGGCCGGTCCCGGCCATCGACTGAAGGAGGTTGCACGGCATGAAGCGCAATTCGCCCTTGCCGGCCAGCGCCTTCATGTCATCCACAAGCTGCTTGATCCCGGTGGAGTCCGCATAGCGCAGCGGCCCGCCCCGGAACGGTGCGAAACCCGTGCCCATGATCATCCCAAAATCCACGTCGGCCGCTTCGGCGGCGACGCCTTCCTCCAGACAGCGCGCGGCCTCGTTCACCATCAACAGCACCATGCGCCTCTGGAGTTCGTCCCGCGACAGTTTCGCGCAGGAGGAGTCGTGATGATAGTGATCGATGTCCGGGTTGACGCCCGGCTCACCGGCGCCTTTGGTGTGGACGTAAAAGCCGCGGCCGGATTTCTTCCCGAGCAGCTTGTCGGCAACCATTTTCTCCAACACGGCCGGCGACTCCATGCGGTCGCTGAACTTGGTCGCGAGGTCCGTGGCGACGTGATTGCACACGTCGAGGCCGACTTCGTCGATGAGGCGCAGGGGCCCCATCGGCATCCCG
>CAZZAQ010000839.1:0-2543 GCA_964652165.1 uncultured Bifidobacterium sp. | reverse complement strand
AGCTGTCCCTCGGGACCTACGCCACGGTGATTGCCAGGGACCACAAGACCGGCGACCTGGTTCAATCTCTGCCCCGCCCGGTGGAATGCCGGCCGCCGAAAAAGCAGCCGCTGAGCGCATCGCGCGCCTCTCCCCTGCCGGAAAACGAGTACTTCAGCGCGCTGGCGGCGCGGGTAAATGCGTCGCCGCGCCGGGAAGTGCTGGTGTTCGTCCACGGCTTCAACATCAGCTTTGCCGAGGCCGCCCAACGCACCGCGCAGCTCCAGTACGACCTCGACTTCGCAGGACCAGCCGTGCTTTTCAGTTGGACTTCGAAGGCCAGTGTGCGACCCAGCAAGTACCAGGAGGACGAAAGGAGCGTAGAGGCCGGCCTGGGATTGCTGGTGAGCTTTCTCGAAGACTTGCAACGCGCGCGCCCCGAACGCATCCACGTCATCGCCCACAGCATGGGCGGCCGAGCCTTGATGCGCGCTTTGGAGGAGATGGCGCGGCGCGCCGCGGAAAATCCCCGCCCGCGCTTCGCGCAGATCATCCTGGCAGCGCCTGACATGGACCGCGACGAGTTCATTCGCCTGGCGCCGGCCACCGCCGGAATGGCCCAGCGCGTCACCCTCTACGCCTCCGCCGTGGACCGCGCCTTGGCTGTGGCCGGGGACTCCCACAAGGTTCCGCGCGCCGGCGAATCGGGCGACTTCGTGATCGTCCTGCCGGCGATTGATACCGTGGACGTCTCCGCCGTGGGCGGAGGATGGTTCACCTTCGGCCACTCCTACTACGGGGAAAACCGCGCCGTGCTCGCCGACATCTACCAGTTGCTGCACAACAACACGCCGCCGCAGTCGCGCTTCGGGCTATTCCGCATGCCGCACAAGGACGGACACTACTGGGCGTTCCGGCGGTGAACGTAGGCTTGGTTGATGTCCATGCCCGGCAGAATAGTAGGCACTTTTTTGTGGCTCGGCGTTTCTCCGTGGAGCACGGGCGGCTCACCTAATTCGCATCGACTGGAGCTTTCCGTAGGTCAGAGTCCGCCAGAGCCATTCGGCCGGACCAAACCGGAATCGCCGCAGCCACCACAAGCTGATAACAAGTTCCAGGCCGAAAATCACCACCGCGATCCCCCAAGCCTGGGCCGGCCGAACCTGTTCGAAGAGTCCCAGGGCGTAGCGAGGACAGAGAATGGCGAGTGCCACGGACTGGAGAAGATAGTTGGTCAAGGCCATGCGGCCCGGCGCCGCCAGGGGCGCAAGGAACTTTCGCCAGCCGTTGTGCTGGGCCAGCAAAACAACAGCCGTCGCGTAGAAGAACGAGAGGGCCGCGTCGGCAAAAGGCTCCAGAACCGACCCGACTTGCCGCGTGAAATAGGGCCAGGCGGGATTGGGCAGCTTCTCGGAAACGAACCAAACGGCCTGGCCCACCAGGCCCAGCCCCAAACCCCAACACATCACCCGGCGAACGAGCGGGAGGTTTGCGGGAAGGTTTTCGAAGATCTGCCGGCGGCCGGCGTACAGACCAATCAGGAAAAGTGCGAAGGGAAACTCCAATTGGCGAAGGTAGAACCGCAACGAGGAGAACTGTCGAGTGAACCATTGGGCCCTGCGCTTCACCAGGGCGAAGTAGTCTCCCTGACGGCGAATGCGCTCAAATTCTTCGTTCCAGGCTCTGCTTTCGACCTGTCGCCGGGCTTCTTCCCGCACGGCTTGGGCCGCTGTTTGTGGATTGCCGAGGCGCAGCAGGCGGGTTCCGGCCAGAGTTGCATCGTAAACTCGTGGAATCAGCAGGCATAAGGCGGCTGCGAGTAGAAGGGTCCTGGGCGAACACTTCCGAAACAGGAGCAGCAGAAAGCCGCATAGGGCGTAACGATGAAGAATTTCGCCGCGCCACAGATGCAGGAGAAGCAGACCATTGGCCAGTCCTAAAAGCAGCAACGCCAGCAGCCTGCGCCGGTACAGGGGGAGGAAGTCTTGGCCGCGCGACTCCGCTCTGGTGACCTGCATCGCAAATCCCAGGCCGAAGAGAAAGGAGAAAAGCGGCCAGAATTTGTCCACCACGAATGTATTGTGCAGTTCATTCAGAACGTGGTCCGTACCCGGCGTGATCTTGAAAAGAATGTCCACGTCGGCCAGGATGATCCCGAAAACGGCCCAGCCTCGCAGGATGTCGAGGGACTCGATGCGCTCTTGCGGCGGGACTGGCGCGACCACAGCTTCAGTATGCGGCGGTGAAGGGCCTGGCCCCGAGGACATCCGCTCACCCCCCTCGAGAAGTGCTACGAGTTGTACTCCAGTTGCTTGTGGATGACCAGCAGCCCGGGGTTGCGGATTTTCCTGAAGGCTGAGCAATGGTCGGGGCGGGCAGATTCGAACTCGAGCCGTTTTGCGGGCGCGAACAAGCCGTCAGGCGAGCGGGAGCCCGCAGGCGAAATCCTGAGCGCAGCGAAGGATCGCAGGCTGGAAATTGGTCGGGGCGAGAGGATTTGAACCTCCGACCCCCTGCACCCAGGTTGAGGCGCTTGCGCGGCGTCCGAGCCGCGGGCCGAAATC
>CAZZAQ010000838.1:0-2547 GCA_964652165.1 uncultured Bifidobacterium sp. | reverse complement strand
GCTTTTCGTCAGCGACGGCTCGAAGTGCGATGGCGGGAACATCCTCGACGTGCTCGGCCCGCAGAATCGGATCGCCATCAGCGATCCCGTTTACCCGGTTTACGTCGACACGAACGTCATGGCTGGTCACACTGGTCCCGCGGACGACACCGGGGCGTATGGGGGCGTCGTTTACCTCCCTTGCACACCGGCGAACGGCTTTGTGCCCGAGCCGCCGGCCGAGGCGGTGGATCTCATTTACCTCTGCTCCCCGAATAATCCCACTGGCGCCACCGCCTCCCGCGCGCAGCTCGCTGCGTGGGTCGAATACGCGCTGAAACACAAGTCGATTCTCCTCTTCGACGCAGCCTACGAGGCCTACATCGGCGACCCCGCGGCGCCGCGCTCGATTTACGAGATCCCCGGCGCGCGCGAGTGCGCGATTGAGTTCCGCAGCTTCTCCAAACAAGGCGGTTTCACCGGGCTGCGCTGCGCGTTCACGGTCGTGCCCAGGTCGCTTCTGGCGTCCACGAGCGAAGGCAAGTTCACCCGCTTGCACCCGCTCTGGCACCGGCGCATGAGCACGAAGTTCAACGGCGTGTCGTATCCCGTGCAGCGGGCGGCCGAGGCGCTCTACTCGACCGAGGGGAAGAAGCAGGTGCGCGCGCTGATCGAACACTACCTGGGGAACGCAAAAGTGCTCGTGGCCGGCGCGAAGGCGGCGGGCTTGACGGTCCACGGCGGCGCGAACGCGCCTTACATCTGGGCGCAAACGCCCAAGGGGGTCACGAGCTGGCAGGCGTTCGACCGGATTTTGAACGATGCCAACGTGGTGATCACCCCGGGCAGCGGCTTCGGGTCGAAGGGCGAAGGTTTTTTCCGCATCAGCGCCTTCAACAGCCGGGCCAACGCGGAGGAAGTCGCGCGGCGACTCCAAGCTCTAAGATGGTGATTCGCCGGACTACAGTTCTCCGGCCGGGCGACAATTTGGGCCACCATCACACTCCCGGAGATTGCATCTCGTCACCTTGCGCGGGCCGATTTCGGTTTTGCCTTCCCGGTTCAACTGGTGAATACTTCTGGCCATGAGTCTGGCCATCGGACAGCCCCAACCCGTGCCGCTGAACGCGGATAGCGACGGCGTAATCCGGGTAAGCGGCACTCGGATCACGCTCGACACGGTGGTGGAAGCCTTTCGTCACGGTGCGACCGCCGAAGAAATCACTCAACAATATACAACCCTCTCGCTGGCCGATGTGTATTGCGTGCTGGGCTACTATCTTCGGCACGAGGAACAGGTAGGGGCGTACCTGGCCGGGCGTGCGGCCACCTGCGATGCCGTGCGCCGTGACAATGAACGGCGCTTCGACCCGCAGGGAGTCCGGGATCGGCTCGTGGCCCGCCGCCCTGCCAGCGACGGGTCCCGCTAAATGATCCCGCTGGCCATCGACGAGAACTTCAACATCGCTCACGCAATCGAAGACCTGCTCTTGATCGCCGAGTGCAGCCGGCCCGGCGAATGGGAGGGCCAGGTTCGCTATCTTCCCCTGCGCTGACTGCGATGACGAGAGAAGGCAACGCTGCTGCCAACGCGTTTTCATTTCATCTCCATTCATTGCGTCGCTGCGCTCCGCCGTTGAATCTCCCCGTCCAGCCATTGGAGGCGCGCTTCGACCCAGGCTTTCATTTGCGCCACGTCCTGATCGAAGGAGAGCCGGTCCGGGTAATGCCCGGCGGCCGGGCGCCACCGGGCCGCGTTGCGCCGCGCCGCGTCGCCCAGCGTGCGCGCATTGGTCTCGATCATCGCCAGAATCGTTTTGGATGAAAATCGTCCTTCGCGCAGTTCGTTCCAGCGTCGCGCCAATCGTCCCCGATACACTCGATCACCCATCAACCGATCGAACAGATGGTTCGACAACCAGGCCGACGGCGCCACCAGCGAGGCATCCCAATTCCTCCCAAACGTGGCGTCATAATCCCACGGCGCGAAAAAGAAACTCGGCTTCGGCAAACCCTCCCGCACTGCGTCGCGGGCGATGATGAAATTCTTCGTGATGCCATCCAGATTGCTCGTCAACAACACCAGCAGGTAAAAATCGGTCGCGTTGGCCAGGTCCAGCCGCGAGCCGATGCCGTTCTGTAGGTCGAAGAACTCCGGGTCCCGCGCCCGGCTCACGAACCCGTCGAATTGATCCAGCGGCTGCCAATACTCCTTCACCAGGGCGTCCGGCTCCCGCTGCTCGTAGCCCGCGTGCCCCGGCTGGCCGAAATTCGCCGCATGATCCACCGCCTTGTAAATGCACGCGTGACTCGTCTCGTTGCTACCGAAGCGGCGCAACTCCAGCAACTGCCGGTCGACCCGTTCCATCAGCAAATACGCCCCGCGGTAATCCCCATTGAGATAGACTTCGACAAACCGGCTGCGCGCCGCGAATCGCCGGGCGCCCGGCGCATCCAGTGACCGGAACAAATCGTAGGAAAGCTTGTGCCGCATGAGCGAGCGTTCGATGAACGCGGCGTTGAGCACCCAATGAGCGCTCTCGCGCAGGTCGAGCAGTCGCGCCGCTC
>CAZZAQ010000837.1:0-2555 GCA_964652165.1 uncultured Bifidobacterium sp. | reverse complement strand
CTTGGCTCCGGCTCGCGAGGACGCTCGCCCCACCGGCCTTCACTGAGGGATTACTTCCCCTGCAATTCTCCCATTGTCCTGACAGCATGACGGGCGCATGATGCGGCCCTTATGAAGACAGCCAATCCGTCAGCTTCGACGGCGACGTCGGCGGCTACGGCGCGCATGAAATGTCCGGCCTCGGGCCGATTCAGAGCTGACGCATAGACCCAGCGGAATTTCACGATGCAAACCCGAGCATCAGCCGCGGCATTGTTAATCTCGATCCTCGTTGCAGGGGCGGCATCTGCCGCAGACCCGCTGGTCGTCGAGATTTGGCCGGGGAAAGTTCCTGAGGAGAGCGGTAATATCGGCCCGGAAAGAATCCGCACGTCCCCGAAGCTCGACCGCAAACAGGTCGAGGTCACCGAGCAGACCCGCCTGATTACCGCCGTCACCAATCCAACCCTCACGGTTTATCGGCCACCGAAAGACAAGGAGACTGGGACTGCGATGTTGATTTGTCCGGGTGGCGGATATTGGGACCTTTACTGGCAACTGGAAGGCGAGGAAGTCGCGGCCTGGCTCAACTCAATCGGCATTACCGGAATCATCCTCAAGTACCGTGTGCCGCGCCGGCCCGATGAACCCAAGGGCGAGCCGGCTCGGCGTCCCCTCCAGGATGCGCAGCGGGCCATAAGCCTGGTCCGGAGCAAAGCCAGCCAGTGGGGCATCCATCCGGAGCGAATCGGCATCGTGGGTTTCTCGGCGGGTGGCCATCTCGCCATTGCGACGGCGACGAGCTTCGACAAGCGAACTTACGAACCGATTGATGACGTGGACAGAATCAGTTGCCGGCCCGACTTCGCCATACCCGTTTATTCAGGTTACCTGAAGGCGAAGGACAAAGATGAAGTCGCGCCGGGTCTCAAAATCCCGACTGGCACGCCGCCGATCTTCCTCGTCCATGGCGGAGAGGACATCATCAGCCCTCCCGAGCACAGCGTGCTGATGTATCTCGCCCTGAAGCGAGCCGGGGTACCGGCGGAATTGCACGTTTACGCAAACACCGCCCACGATTTCGGAGTTCGGACCAACGATCGCCCGTATTCCACCTGGACCGCGCGTTGCGCCGACTGGCTGCGCGACAGTGGTCTCCTTCGGACCCGCGCGAAGGAATAGCACGGCGCAAAGCGGGTTTTGTCCGATGAGGCTCCCGAGTGTGATCACTAGATTTATGAAGCACCCGAATACTCGCTGCTGGTGGAGGCTGGCAGTCGCGATCCTGACCCTCCTGCCAGGCGCCGCCGGCGCTCAGCCGGCCCCCGAGTCCCTCAAGGAAGGCGCTGTCTTCGATCTCGGCGGCCGGAAGGCGACGCTCAGGAAGCTGGACACGCTGCCGTACGTCGAAAGCGAATACACGAAGCGATTCAAGTTCGATGCTTACGATAATCCCAAGCTCAAGGAACTGCGGGAGCGTTACAAGCTCGACGAAGTCATCGCCCCGGGCAAAAACGAGTTCGACCGGCAGGTCCTCCTGATGGACTGGACGCACCGCCAGTTCAAGAAGTTTGGCCGCCCTTCCGCGAGTCCCAAAGGAGCTTTGGAAATCCTGAGGGACATCGAACAGGGGCATACCTTCTTCTGCGCGCACTACGCCAAGGTATTCGTCTCCAGCGCCGCCAGCCTGGGATGGGTGGACCGGGAACTTGCCCTGCGCCGCCACCAGGGGACGGCCACGGGAGGATCGACGGAACATTCCTCGACGGAAATCTGGTCGAACCAATACCGCAAGTGGGTCATGCTCGATCCCACGAGTAACATGTACTTGGAGAAGGACAGCGTGCCTCTCAACGCGTTCGAGATCCGGCAGGAGTGGTTCTATCACGAGGGCAAAGCGCTTGTTTTCGTGATTGGAAAGGAACGGAAACGATACAAGAAAACCGACCTGCCGATTTTCCTGAAGCGCTTCGCCGGCTTCGGAGACCTGGTCGTCAGCCCCGACGAACTCGACAAGTACGGCTTCACCGCCTACATCCCCAACACCGATTTCATGGATGCCGGCGAGGATTACGCCAAAATGTTCATCGTGAAGGACAAGCTCTGCGAAGGGACACGGTGGCACGAGCGGACTGTGCCTGCCAACCCGGCCGTGGACCCGTACTTCCCAATCGGTCAGGCGGCGCTCAGCCTCCGCGCGGACGCGGGGGCAATCATTGTCTCACTCAAGACAATGACCCCGAACTTCAAGCGCTACGAAGTCCAGATCGATGGCGGTGGATGGGAGTCGTCCAAGGACCATTTCGTCTGGAGCGTCCATCCGGGACCAAACCGGCTGGAAGTCAGGACGGTCAACCAGTTCGGGGTGCATGGCCCGATCTCGACGGCGGAATTGGAGCTAACGAACTAGAAGCCGGGAATGAGACGCGGGATTGCTGTGATACGAATTCTATCGATGATCCCAAACCGTCTTCGTGCTGCGTCGTCTGCAATGGGCGCAGCTTGGAAGTACCACCACGGCCGAGGTCGCGCCGGGAACGTAGGGCAGGCGTCCCGCCTGCCCTGCCGCGCCGAAA
>CAZZAQ010000836.1:0-2562 GCA_964652165.1 uncultured Bifidobacterium sp. | reverse complement strand
ATTTGGAATTCAATCGATAAATTCAAGGACAACAGCGGCAGTCTGAGCCTCGACGACAGTTCCTTCTCGCACATTCCGTTCATGGTCAACGTCATTTATCGTTATCCGCTCGGCGCCAAGTTCGAGACTTACATTGGCGGCGGCGTGGGCGGCGTTTACAGCGTCCTGGACATCAACGAGGACTTCGTCAGCGATGACGACGGGGACGTGGTGTTCGGCTGGCAGGCCATTGCCGGAGTCCGCTACAACATCAGTGAGACCATGTCGGTGGGCGTCGGCTACAAATACCTGGGCACGACGGAGGGCGAATACAGCATCGGGGGCTTCGACGTTAGCATCGACCGCGTCCACAACCACTCGTTTGGCGCTGTCTTCAACTGGAAGTTCTAAGCCTTCCTTACGGAGTATGGCTGCCCCGCCAGTTCGATCTGGCGGGGCTTTTTGCTTTCACCGTTTCGATGGTTTGTCACTCCATCAATCCAACACTTGCAGGCGCGCGTTGCGGATGAGCACGGGGTCGTTGCCGCGGCTGAGGTTTTGAAAACCGATGTGGCCCCGACGGGGCCGGTCTTTGACGGGCGGGGCGAGTGTACCGTCGTGTCGTTTGACTTCCGGCGCCAGAGTGGAGAGGTCGAGATCGTGGATTCTCTCACCGTTCAGCGAAGCGACGAAGCGGGGGCCGCGGAGGATGACGCGATAATGATTCCACTCAGTCGGCTTGTAAACTTGTTTAGTCGGCGGTATTGCCCGGTAGATGCCTCCAGTGAGTTCGGAAGGAGTGGCGTTGGTGTTGTAACGGTAGTCCGCCATTTGGAGTTCCATGCCGTCGAAGGCGGGATCGCCGGCCATCGGGGCGCGGAGGGCGCAGCCGCTGTTGCCGTTGGAGCCGAGCTTAAAGTCGAACTCGAGCACGAAGTCGGCGAACTCACGCTCGCTCATCAACCAGCTTCCGCGTTCCGCGCTGCCGGTGAGCACGCCGCCTTCGACGCGCCAAAGTGCGCCAGTAGGGCCGGGCTTGCTCACGTCGTTCCAGGCGCGGACGGTCCAGCCGGTGGTGAGGATGCCGTTGGTAGGGAAGAGCGGCATCCATTGGGCCGGCGCGGCGTGCGCCCATTGAGTACTGCCGGCGAACAGCGCGACGAACAGAAGGGCGCGGAGTCTGGCTGGCCCGCATATTTCATACGCGCCGTAGCCGCCGACGTGAAGAGGCGGATGGATCCAACGGCTATTCGAGTCCGCCTCCTCACGTCGGCGGCTACGGGCTGTGGGCGTTTCGTGCGAGCTACTAATGATCCAGGCTAGAGGTATGATCATAGGTTCCTTTCAATGGGTTTGGACGGTCTGAGCGCCGCGCACGTCGAGGCAGACGCAATCGCCCTTGGCGTTGCGACAAAAAATCCGGCCGTGGCTCAGCACGGGCGCCGTCCAGCAGCGTCCGCCGAGGACTTGCGCGCGGGCCAGCGCCTGGAAGGCGTCGGGTTTCGCCTCAGCGATGATGAGTTCGCCCCGTTCGCCGAGCACAATGAGCTTGCCGTCCGCGGCCATGAGGGAGCCCATGCCGGTCGCGGGTTCCTTCCACTTCACCTCGCCGGTCATGAACTCGACGCAACGGAGATCGCCACTGTGGCGCTCCTGGCCGCTGATGCCGTAAAGGTGGCCGCCCAGGAGCAGGCTGGGATTCAGTTGGTTGTGCATCTCCTGGCTTTTCCAGACTTCAGTGAGCCTGGCGCCGTCAAGCTTGAACAGGCCGCCGCCGCTGCGATAGCCGGAGGAGACAAAGACATGCCCATCGGAGAAAATGGGATCGGCGGCGTTGATGTCGTAAGCGGTCTTCCACGGCAGCACCCAAAGCTCCTGGCCGGTTTTCGCGTCGACGGCTCCGAGTGACTTGGCCGCGAAGACGGCGACGCCGCGCCGGCCGCCGGCATCGAACGGGACCGGAGAGGCGTAGCCGTTGGCGCCTTTGCCAGTGGACCAGGCGAGATGGCCGGTCTTCTTGTTGATGGCCATTCCATGCGTGCCGGCGTTCAAGATGACGAAGCCGCCTTCGACAAGTGGTGAGCCGGAGAATCCCCACCAGTCCTGTCCCGGCTCCTTCAGCCCATGGTCTTTCATCAAGTCGGTCTTCCAAATCACGCTGCCGTCGGAGGCGTCGAGGCAAAAAAGCTGGCCATGCCTGCCGAGGGTAAACAGGAGCTTGCAGTCGAGAGCAGGCGTGCTGTTAGGGCCGCCTTCATACAGGCGGGCGTCGAGGTCGGCGGCGTAGCGGTGTTTCCAAAGTTCGCGGCCGGTGGCCGTTTCGAAGCACCAGACGACGTCCTGCCCGTCGCGATGGCCCATCGTGTAGACCCGGTTTCCGGCGACCGCAAAGGAGGAAAAGCCAATTCCAATTTGGGTCTTCCAGAGTTGCCTGGGCCCCTCGGAAGGCCAGGCGGCGGACCAGCCGGTTTCCTTCGAGATGCCGTTGAGGTCGGGACCGCGCCAGCGGGGCCAATCGAACTCGGCGGCGACGCTTGACGGGGCGAAGCCGTAGAGCAACGTCGCCGCAAGTAGAATCGATGG
>CAZZAQ010000835.1:0-2563 GCA_964652165.1 uncultured Bifidobacterium sp. | reverse complement strand
CGAAGCAATTCGGAGAGGTCTCACCTGGCTGGCATCTCCGGCCCTGCTCGTGGGACTGGCGCTTTTATTGCCCGTGCTGGCTTCGCTCAACACGCGCCGCCTCTCGCTCGAAGGGAAAAAAATCGTCGTGCACGAGAAAGGATTCCTGAACTGGCTCAAGCCCAAACATGGCGATTACGGCCGGCTCTCCGTCGGCATGTACGGCATGCTGCCTGAATTGGTGCAGCTTTACGGCGCGACGTGCCTCGTCTCGCCCGACCTCTCGGAGGCCGACCTGGCGGGCGCGCACTTGCTGGTATTGATTTTCCCGAACAAGCCGTGGGCCGACGGCCAATTGGAGCGCATCTGGAAATTCGTGCGGCAAGGCGGCTCGCTGCTCGTGCTGGGCGAACACACCGTCCGGGAGAAGGAGGGCGGCAACCGTTTCAACGACGTGCTCCAGCCGTCCGCGATGCGCGTCGCGTTCGACTCGGCCATGTTCGAGGTCGGCGGCTGGCTGGAATCCTACGAGGCGCTCAATCATCCCGCGACGCTCGGCCTTGGCGACCATCGCAACGAATTTGGCGTTGTCATCGGCGCGTCGGTCGAGGCGCGCTGGCCGGCGAGGCCGTTTCTCGTCGGGCGCTACGGATTCTCCGATCCCGGCGACCCCTCGAACGATGAGTCCAAGGGAGGCTCGATGATGGGCAACCACAAATACGACGCCGGCGAGAAACTCGGCGATCAGCTCCTCGCCGCCGAACAACGCTTCGGCCGCGGTCGGATCATGGTCTTCGGGGACACCTCGGGCTTCACCAACGGCATCCTGTTCGGCTCGCACGATTTCGTGACGCGGCTTTTCGCTGTGCTGTGCGAAGGTGCGTGGATTTCCTCGGGCCGGCTCCTCGCCGCGACCCTTGGACTGGCGCTGCTTCTCGCCGGCCTGTGGCAGCTTTCGTGTAGCCGCCGCCGTGAGGCGGCGGCCTTGCCGGGGCGGCCACCCCTCTTCCACCTCACGGCGGCGGGTACGATTGTGGCAATGGCGTTCGCCTTTGCTGTTTCGCTCTCCGCGACTGCGCTGTGGACCCATCGCACGGCAACAGTCCTGCCCGACGGAGGTCCTGCTCCCAATCGCCTGGCCTACATCGACGCCTCGCACCTGGAGCGCAGCAGCAGCGAATCGTGGCGCGACGACGGCATCGGCGGCCTGCAATTGACGCTGATGCGCAACGGCTACGTCGTGCTCGGCCTGCACGAGCTCGATGACGAACGGCTCAAGCGATGCGGCCTCTTCATTTCCACCGCGTCGTCGCGCCGGTTCAGCGCGAGGGAAATCCGCGCGGTGCGCGAATTCATCGAGGGAGGCGGGATTTTCGTATGCACTGCGGGCTGGCCCGAGGCGGGCGCAAGCCGCGAACTCCTCGCCGATCTTGGCTTCTATGTCGGCGGCATTGGTGCGGCGACAAGCGGTCAGCCTGAGCCGAAGCCCTTCGGCCATTTCAAGGCGCCTTACTTCAACGGCGGTGATTACATGGCCTTTGTCCGCTTTCACGCCGCGTGGAACGTCGAGTCCACCGATTCGGAGGCCAGGCCCATTGCCTACGGCCCGCGCGATCCAAAAGGTCCACCCGACCAGCCGGACCCGTCCGTCATCCTCATGCGCCGCATTGGCCAGGGAAAAGCTGTGGCCGTCGCGGACAGCGACTTTGCGACAAACAAGAACCTCGAACGCGAAGGCGGCCAGCCCTTCGAGGGCATGCGCGAGAACGCCGACTTCTGGCGCTGGCTGCTCGCTGACTTGAACGGTCAGCCCGCGTGGACGCCTCCGCGTCCGTTGCCTTCGACACCAGGGCAGGCAGAGGAAAAGCCTATACAATGAAGTCTTCTACTGCGATACACCTTGGGTTCCAAAGCCAGCTTGGCGCGTGACAGGATCAGGTTCGATCCCAATGAAGAAGCGACTAGCCATCACAGGGGTCCTGATTTGCTTGCTCGTTGCTGCGATTGCCGTCGTGCTCGGGCGGAGCGGCGACCGGTTGCGAACCAAAGCGCGGAAGGATTGGAAAGCGAATGCCATTGCCGAAATCACCCGAAGTTTTGGCAATTCCAACTGGCTCGCCAGCGAGCTGAGACAGATGAGGACAGAAATGGCCAAGGGGGACTCTTGGTCTGGCGATTGGGTTTCAGAACACTTGATCCTGACGAGGAATGAGGAGTGGATGATCTATGCCAACAAGTGCAGGAAGGAAGATGAACGGATCCACGACATCTTCATTGGGCGCGGCTCGAACGGGAAGTGGTATTACTCGACCTATCACTTCTGCATTGGAATGGTTGTCGCCAGGGGCGATGAGCAGCCGGAAAGTCTGGCCGCCTTCGCCGGGCGCTATTTCCTGGTGGAGTTTGACGGGCGTTCCGACGAGTGCCTGAAACTAACCTGGCCGCCGAAGCGCGAATGAGAATGGAGCAGACAGGAAAACGAGAAGAGTCGCAGGTTCCTGGATCGAGGATTGAATTGATGTTCGTTCCACCTCGCGCATTGGCGTGCGCTGCTGACGTCGAGAGCAACGGCTGTTTATGAGGT
>CAZZAQ010000834.1:0-2563 GCA_964652165.1 uncultured Bifidobacterium sp. | reverse complement strand
GTTCCCCACCCTCGGAAGCGCCAACGCCGGTCCGAAGGTCGGCCCGATCGTCATCTCCGAGATCAACTACCACCCTCCGGACCTCCTGACCGTCGAAGGGCCGCGCGACAACCAGAAGGACGAGTACATCGAGCTGGAGAACATCACGGACTCGAACCAGCCACTCTATGATCCGGCCAACCCCGCCAACACGTGGCGGCTGCGCGACGCGGTCAGCTTCAGTTTTCCGACGGGCCTGGTGATGCCGCCCGGCGGGCACGTGCTGATCGTCGCGTTCGATCCGGTGCTCGACCCTGCGGCGGCGGATGCCTTCCGGGCGCGCAATGGCGCCTTTCAGGGCGCGCCGTTGCTCGGGCCGTACTCCGGACAGTTGGACGATTCGTCGGACAGCGTGGAGCTGGTCCGGCCCGCCGCGCCGCTGCCAGCCGGGGCCGTGGACGAAATCCTCGTCGACAAAGTGCGCTACGCCAACACCGAGCCGTGGCCGCTGCAAGCCGATGGGCTGGGCCTGTCGCTTCAGCGCCGAGCGCCCGCTGCGTACGGAAATGATCCGACCAATTGGGTCGGTGACCTCAAGACGCCCGGCTACGTTTACGGCGGCGCCAACGGCCCGGTCATTACGGTGCAACCTCGGAGCATTTCCGTCCTCGGCACGTTGATGGCTCGATTCAGCGTCACGGCCACGGGCGCGCCGCCGATCTTCTACCAGTGGTACTTTGGCAACTTTGGGATCCTCGGGGCGACCAATTCGATCTACACCATCCCTTCCGTGCAGCCGGCCCATGCCGGGCCGTACCGCTGCCTGGTCCAGAACGCGGGTGGCGCCACCATTAGCAGCGCCGCCACGCTGACCTACATCACGCCGCTCGAAATTATCTCCCATCCCACGAACGTGATTATCCGCGTTCCGCCCGACACCCGGGCCCTGACGAGCAACCGGCACGCCTACTTCCGCGTCGCGGCGACGACCGCCCATCCGCCTCTCGGCTACCAGTGGCTCAAAAATGATACCAACATCCCCGCCGCCTTGAACCCGACGGCGGTGAGCAATCTCATGACGATCAGCAACGTTGTGCTGCTCGACGAAGGAGTTTACAAGTGCGCGGTCACCGACGGCGCGGGCACAATTTTCAGTGCCAGCGCGACACTCACTCCGTGGATTGCGGCGACGTTCCTCGTCCCACCAGTCCCGAACCAGACCAACCCGGTGGCCACGGCCTTCAGCGTGAGCGTCGTGGTGACGGGCTATCCGGCGCCCTACACGGTCTTTTACCGGAGCAATTCATTGCACGTCGGCCGCACCGACTTCTCGAACCACGCCAGTTTTTTCACTTACGCGAGCAACTTCGCCTCGCACCAGGTCGCAGCGAACTGGTATCGCATCATCGTCAGCAACATCGCCACCATCGGCCCGGGCGTCCCGACCTACATGACCAACCACACCCGGGCTGACTTCGACATGGACGGATTGCCCGATTACTTCGAGGTTCTCCACGGGCTTAACACCAACGACATGAGCGATGCCGCCGGCGATTTGGACGGCGACACGATGTCCAACCTGGCCGAGTTCATTGCCGGCACCGACCCGAGCGATCCGGCCAGCTACCTCAAAATCGAGCAGAACACGGCGCCTGGCTCGGCCACGCTGTTCTTCGGCGCCGCACCGGGCAAGAGCTACACGATTCAGTTTGCCGACCGCCTGCCGGCCTCGCCCTCGGACTGGACGCGCCTTGCCGACTTCGTCGCCCGGACCACCGCGAGCGTCGAGACCGTGGTCGATCCGAATTGGACCACAAACCGGTTCTACCGCGTAGCCACGCCGCGCGTTCCATAGGCACAAGCCAGACCGTAGCGGCGCAGGCGACTGCGCCTGCCGAAGTCCACCGGGCGACTCCGCCCGGTGAACTTTGCGAGCGAGGCCGTCGCCCAACCTCCAGCGTCCCCGTCCCGCGACCTCACGGTCGCAGCTACGTTCATCAATTCCTTCACACGGCCCGGGTGCTGGCGGGGCTGTCGTCCGCGCGGCGCCAAACGAACCACGCGAACCAAAGCGTGCCGCAAAGGCCGAAGGCCGCCGCGCCCAGGAAATTCGCCCGCGGCCCAATACTCCAGAGCCAGGCGCCGAGCAGCGAGCCGGTCGTCACCACGCAGTCTCGAATGAGGTAGTAGGCGCCGTAAGTGCGCGCGCGCGATTCGGGCTGCGCCTGGCCCAGGATGAGGGCCTTCCGGGCCGGCTCGCCAAATTCCTTGAGCCCGCGCACGATGAACGCGACGACCAGCCAGCCGAAGGTGTCCGCCCACAGTAGCGTCACCGGAAAAAGCGTGAAGAAGCCAAACGTGATCAGCACGAACGGACGGCCATATTTGTCGGCAAGGTGGGCCACGGGAATGTAGCAGAGCATCGCGGTCACCATCTCCACGGTCACGAGCCAGCCGAATTGCTGGGCGTTCAAGCCTCCGTGGTTCATGGCCCAAAGAATGACGAATGCGTACGGGAGCCGTTCGCAGAACCGGATGAGGATGTCGCTCACGAGCAATTCGCGGAGGGCCGGCGTGAATGACT
>CAZZAQ010000833.1:1147-2567 GCA_964652165.1 uncultured Bifidobacterium sp. | reverse complement strand
GCATCGACCAGGAAGTGCAGGACGCCGGCGGTTACATGAACGCCTACACGTCGTTCGACCGCACCGTCTATTGGATCAACGTTCCCAACACCGGCGCCCGCACCGCCATCGACATCCTCTGCGACATCATGCAACACGCGACGCTGCCTGAGGAGGAACTGGCCAAGGAGATGGACGTCATCCGCCGCGAAATGGACATGAACCAGGACGACCCCGGCCAGCGCTCCGCCCGGCGGCTCTTCGAGACGGCCTACACCCTCAGCCCCTATCGCTGCACCATCATCGGCTACCCGGACATCTTCAACGAACTCAAGCGAGAAGACATCTTCAGCTACTACCGCGAGAAATACGCGCCCAACAACGTCGTCTTCGTCGTCGTCGGCGATTTCAAGGCCAGCGAGGTCGAAGAACAAATCAGCGCCGCGTTTGCCCATGCCAAGGCACGTCCGATGCCCCCCGCCGCGCTGCCCGAGGAGCCGCCGCAAGTCGCCGGACGCGAGACCATCGAGGAGGCGCCCATCGAGCTGGGGCATTTTCATTTCAGTTGGCACATCCCGGCCCTGCGCCACGCCGACGTGCCGATTCTCGACGTGCTCGCGACCCTGTTGGGCGGCGGACGCAGTTCGCGGCTCTACCAGCAGGTCCGCCAGAAGCGCGGCCTCGTCACCTCCGTCGACGCTTGGACTTACAGCCCCGGTAATCCCGGCCTGTTCGGCATGAGCGCCGTGGTCGAGCCGAACCACTTTGACGCCGCCCGCGATGCGATGCTCGCCGAGTTGGAGCGCATGAAGTCCAGGCCCGTCCCAAAGTCCGAACTGGGCAAGGCCGTCAAGCAATTCATCTCCGGCACGCTCGCCAGCCGGAAGACGATGCAAGGCCAGGCGCAAGACCTCGGCGGCAATTGGTTGTCCGCGGGGGACCTGAACTTCTCCGAGCGCTACCTGAACGCCGTGAAGCGCACGAAGCCCGCCGACTTGCAGCGTGTCGCCCGCCAGTACCTCAGGCCGGAGAACCGCACCCTGTACGTCTTGCTTCCGAAGGGCACGGCGCCACGGCAGGGATACCTCGCCGAGCACCACGCCGAGAGCGCCATACAGAAATTCGAGTTCGCCAATGGTCTCCGCCTGCTCATCAAAGAGGACCACCGTCTGCCGTTCGTCGAATTCCGCGCCGTCTTCAAAGGCGGCGTGCTCGCGGAAACCACGGCCAACAACGGCCTTACCGTGCTTTTCGCACGGATGCTGCTCCAGGGCACCCAGGGCCGGAACGCCGAGCAGATCGCCTCGGAGATCGAATCGGTCGGGGGCCACATCGATACTTACGGCGGAAACAACAGCTTCGGCGTGAACACCGAAGTGCTCAGCAGCGACTTCGCGACAGGCCTCGACCTCCTCTGCGACGTCGTCCTGCACCCGGCGTT
>CAZZAQ010000833.1:0-1135 GCA_964652165.1 uncultured Bifidobacterium sp. | reverse complement strand
ACGCTCGCCGACGGGCTCGAACGCGAGCGACAGATTCAACTCTCCAACATTCGCTCGCAGCGCGACGAGTTGCTCCTGAGCGCCAACAAGCTGATGCGTCGCCGCCTGTTTGGCGACGCCGGCTACGGACTTCCCGGTGTAGGCGCCGAGTCGAGCGTGGCTGCGTTGCGAATTGCGGACCTCAAGCAGTTCCACGCCGCGCTCGCCGTACCCAACAATTGCGTCCTGGCCGTTTACGGCGACGTGAAGGCCGGCGAAGTGCGCGCCGCCGTGCAACGGAAACTGGGTTCCTGGAAGGTCGGGGCCCCCGCGCTCGCCGGCCTGGCCGCCTCCGCGACCCCGAAGAAACCGCAGCGCGCTGTGGAAACGCGGGACAAAAAACAGGCGGTGATGGTCGTCGGTTTTCCCGGCGCTACCCTCCACTCCCCCGATCGGTTCGCACTCGAGCTGATCCAGGAGGCGTGCAGCGACCTCGGCTCGCGCCTTTTCCTGCGCATCCGCGAAAAGCTCGGGCTGGCCTACTATGTCGGCGCCCAAAATTTTCTCGGGTTGATCCCTGGCTACTTCTCTTTCTACGTCGGCACCGCTCCCGAAAAAGTCGAGTTGGTCGAAGCGGAGTTCCTCAGGGAAGCCGAGTCGCTTCGCAACGAGGGGCTGACCGCGGAAGAATTGAAGCGGGCGAAGGCCAAAATCATCGGCCAGAAAAAGATCGCCCGCCAGGATCTCGGCGGCTACGCGGCGACCACCGCCCTCGACGAGCTTTATGGCCTCGGCTTCGAGAACACCGACCACGAGGACGCCGAGTTTGAAGCCGTAACGCAGGAGCAAACCCGCGACGCGGCCCGCAAATATCTTCGGCCCGACTCTCTCGTGGTCGCCATCGTCAAGCCCGAGTAATGTTCCGCAGAAAGCTGATCATTTCCCGCCGCCGACCGGCAATGGTCGCACACTGATTTCCTTGAACCACACGACGTCGCCGGGGTCATGATTCTGCAAACCGACGTAGCCCGACCCGGGACGCTTCGGCTCTCGCTTCGGCTCGTACCACTGCTTGCGCGGCGGCAGATCAGGCGCTGCCGGATCGAAGCTCGTGATGCGCTGGGCATCGAGTTCGACAAGAATTCGATTGCCCGCG
>CAZZAQ010000832.1:0-2572 GCA_964652165.1 uncultured Bifidobacterium sp. | reverse complement strand
TTGTTGCCGGAACATTCCAGCGTGGCCGTCACGGTTTTGCGGCGGCGAGACTTGAGATCAGCCAGGGAGAATTTCGCGGGCTGCTTGACTAGACCACCCAATTCAAGCTGCCACGTGGCAGCATCGATCGCAGGCTGGTTGTAGTGCTTCACGACATAAACATCGGAGTTGGGTGTGATCCAGCTCGACAGGTTCTCCCATTGGATGCCGTTCTTGCCCGATTGCTTGTCGAGGAAAGGCAGCACGGTCGCGCCATCCTCGGTGTCGGGGAACCCGAAAGCGGAAAGCGGATGCCGGGCCAACGCCAGTGCGGCCAGGGCCACGCTACCGCGCAACAAATCGCGCCGGGTGAGGGAATGGGCTTTCATGGACCCCATGTTCAGGGGCCGGGTCGACAACTGTCAACCGCCAACCGGCCGCGCTGCTGGGAGCGCCGGCATCTTGCCGGCGACAAGCACCGAGCCCGGAAACGCGCCGGCAGGATGCCGGCGCTCCCAGCCGGATCGCCCTCGCGCGTCCTCACAGTTAGTTCACGGAGAACTTCCACACCGTCGTGCTCGAGAACTTTTGGCCGGGGCGCAACAGGACGGACGGAAAACCCGGTTTGTTGATCGAATCGGGGAAATGCTGGGTTTCCAGGCAGAAGCCGGCGTGCCGCCCGCAAACGATGCCGCCCACGCCCGTCCGTTTGCCGTCGAGGTGGTTGGCCGTGTAGAGCTGCACGCCCGGTTCCGTCGTCGAGATTTCCATGACCCGGCCGGACTTGGGTTCCTCGACGCGCGCGCACAGTGTCAGTTTCGATCCGCCCCCGTTGATGACGAAATTGTGGTCGTAACCTTTCGCGAAGCTCTCGAAGTCCGCGATGCGCTCGCCGATGCGTCGCGGCGCGGTGAAGTCCAACCCGGTGCCCTTGACCGGCGGGAACTCGCCGGTCGGGATCAGGCCGGCGTCCGCGGGCGTGTAGCGATCCGCATTCAGCTTCAACACGTGATCGAGTACCGTGCCTCCGCCCGCCAGATTGAAGTAGGAGTGGTTCGTCAGATTGACCGGCGTCGCCTTGTCCGTCGCGGCCTCGTAGTCGATGCGCAATTCGTTGTCGTCGGTCAGCGTGTAGATCACCTTGACGGCGAGCGTGCCCGGATAGCCCTCCTCGCCGTCCGGACTGGTGTAAGTGAACTCGACGGCGAGCGCGCGCGGCCCGAACGGGAGCTGGCGCGATTTCCAGACTTTCTTGTCGAAGCCCAGCTTGCCGCCGTGCAGATGGTTCGGCCCGTTGTTCACCGCGAGAGAATATTCCTGGCCGTCGAGGGTGAACTTCCCCTTGGCAATGCGGTTGGCTACGCGTCCGGCGATGGCGCCAAAGAACGGGTGGCCCTTCGTGTATTCGTCGAGCTTGTCGAAGCCGAGCACGACGTTGCCGAGTTTGCCGGCGCGGTCCGGCGCCCACAGCTCGGTGATGATGCCGCCATACTCGGTGAGCTTGACCTTCATACCATGGCTGTTGACGAGTGTGTAGATGAGGACCGGCGTGCCATCGGGCATCTGGCCGAAAGTATCGACTTGGATCATGTGTTTCCTGCCTGCCGTGGAATCAAGGTTGTAACAACCGCTGAATGCCACCAGCGCCGCGGTGGCCAGCGGAACGAACGCGGGGCGCAAGGAAGAAGTTCTCATTGTTCGATGAGATGCGTGTTGTGTCGGCAGGCGTCCGGCTCAGGGGGCGGCACCAGCGCAGTCTCAGGCAGCGTGGTCATTTGTCACTGTGAACCACAGGTTCTGAAAATCTCGCGGACAACGAAAAATGCAAGCTGTGGCATCATGAGGAGATACGGAAGCGTAAACAGAACGGCGCCAGCCAGCCCAGCTAGTGCAAAGCGCCGGTCGGGAGCGCGCCGGCGTGCGTGAAATGAATACGTGAGGCAGATCGGCACGCTGAATGCGAAAACTGTCCAGGCAATGATGCCAATGAGTTTCGAGTCCGAGTCCAACCCAACCGAGAGAACGCTCAAAAAGGGAGCAATTAACAGCGCGAGCGCAACCCTCCCGGACATTGGTGCGCGACCTGTGAAAAATGCAGCAACGATACCGCACAAGCCGGCAATGAGAGGAATCACCAACAGTCTAGCAAGCTCGGTCATGAAAATGTCGCTACTTGCGGACGCCGCCTAGAACGTATGGCTCGCGAAGAAGCGAGAGAGAGTTTCCACTTTGGACAGCAAGCGCGGTTGCGTCCCGCGAGCCGGAGCCCGGCCCCAAGTCGTGAGGCTCGCGCCCCAAACCACCAAGGAATGGAAAGCAGTCACAATGAAGCCCTGCATACTCCGCGACCCCAACTCTGTCGAGCCGCAAAAGCCGGCGCGCCCGCAGCGGGCGCATCTCGAAATCTGTGCAACCGTGTGCGCATTACCCCCTCACCCCCGCCCTGTCCCTCCGAGGGGAAGAGGGAGAGTGCGGCGGACGTCGCGGCAGTTGGCTGGTCACGCGGCTGCCCCCTCACCTCGGCCCTCTCCCCCTCCGAGGGGGAGAGGGAGCCCGGTGGCACCGTTGGTTGCGCAATGGCAAGCGCCTGGCC
>CAZZAQ010000831.1:0-2585 GCA_964652165.1 uncultured Bifidobacterium sp. | reverse complement strand
TTCGGCGCGAAGCCGGGCAGCGCCGCCGGGTGTCAAGTAGTTCTTCGCTCCCGGCGGCAGCGGCGAGGCCCGGAACGGGCGGACGGGCAACTCGGGAGCGTCATCGGATTCGCGCGTGAAGGCCTTGCTCATCGTGGCGAGGCTATCAAGCCGCCACCCGCCGGGCAAGGAGGGCCCGCGCGTCCGGCTCAGACCGCCTTCAGCGCGGAGATCACCGGCAACCGCGACGCGCGCACCGCCGGGAGCAGGCTGCCCAACACCCCGACAATGACCGAAAAGATCAACCCCTGGATCACCAGCGCCGGCGTCACGCGAAAGCGGAAGACCAGCTCGCTGAAGCTCTCGAAGCTCATCGTGCCGATGGTCCCGAACCATTTGTGCAATCCCCACGCGACCCCGCAACCCAGCACGCCCCCGATCAGCGCCAGGAAGGCGCCTTCGACGAGGATGCCCATGAGAATGGCCCGCCGCCGGTAGCCCAGCACGCGCAACGTGCCGATCTCGCGCGTGCGCGCGCCCACGCTCGCGTACATCGTGTTCATCGCCGCGAAGATCGCGCCAATCGACATCGCGATCGCCAGAAAGTTCCCGAGGAAGACGAACAGCCCTGCCGACTTCGTTTGGGACGCGTAGTAGGCGACCTCTGGCTCGGCGCGCAGCGGCAGCCGCTTATCGGTCTCAATGCGGTTGGTCAGGCTCGCGGCCGAAGCGCCGTCAGCCAGGCGCACGAGCACGCTGGAGTAGTTGTCCCGGTCGAAGATCGAGCGCGCCTCGTCGGCGTCCATCCAGATTTCCGAGTCGAACGCGCTGCCGCCCCCGTCGGTCCAGCCGACGACGATGAGTTCCGCGCCGGCGGTTTTGATGACGCCCCCCAGGTCGAAGTTCGCGAAGCGGTTCGCCAGCCGGCTGCTGACGACCATCTCGCGCTTGCCGGGAGTAAACCAGCGCCCGGCGGCCAGCCGCACTTGCGGGCGCAACTCCATGCCCACGGTCGAAATGCCCCGCAGCACGACGTTGGCTTCGCCGCTGTCATCGCGCCGCGGCAGGGCGATGAGCACGATCACGTCCGCGGAGACCAGCGGCCGATCCCCGGCGTCGCGGGCGATTTCAGGCATGTAAGGAATCATGCGGAACTGCTCGCGGGTGACCTGGCTGCTCGATTCGGCGGTCGAGCCTTTGCGGACGATCATCACGTTGCGCGGGTCGCCGGTGTTGCCGCTGGAATTCTTGATGCCCGCCGCCATCGACTGTAGCAGCACGTAAACGGCGACGACCAGCGTGACTCCCAGCACCGTGAAGCCCGTCGTGCGCCAGCGAACGAAGACATTGCGAACGTTGTAGGTGACGGGCAGGGCCATGATCAGTAATCAGTTTTCAGTGGTCAGTAACCAGTGCCCGGCTGAAGTGCCTTCCGGGCGTCTCTGACGATTGACCACCGGGCGCTGAATAGTGATTGGCTGGATGCTCATGCGCCGGATTAGTCGAGGGTCCTAAGTCCGTTCACGACGCTCAGTCGCGCGACGGCCCATGCCGGCGCGAAACAGGCGAAGACGCCAAGGGCTGCCGCGACCGTGGCCGAGACGCCGATGATTCGCGGTGTGACCTCGAGCGTCACCATGAACCCGCTCGTCAGCTTGAAAATCGTTTCGTGCGTGAGCACGTACCAGGCGTTGAGGCTGAACAAAATGCCGCCCAGCAGCGCCAGCACGGCGCCAAGAAAGCGCCGCCGCCCGACCAGCCGCGCGCACCACACCAACAGTCCCGCTGCAGCAATCGCAATCGCGCCCCCTGCCAACGGTGGGTGCGTGAACAGCAGCCACGCGCCGCCTACGCCCAGCGCGGCCCCCGCCGCCGCCAGCCCGAAACTTTCCGCGAGGATGAATGCGAACAGCTCCCCGATCCGGAAGCCGACCGCCTTGAGGATCGCCAACTCGCGCATCCGCTCGCGAATCGCCATGCTCATCGTGCTGGCCGTGACGAACAGCAGCGCCAGCCCGACCGCCAGGCAAATCCATCCGATGAACAACGTGATGCCGCCCAACATCGAGACGAAGCTCAGCATGAACGCCCGCTCCGTCTCAGCCCGCACTTCGGCCGAAGTGTTTTCGAACGCCTTGTTGATCGTGTCCGTCACGCGCTGCATTTCCTCCGCCGAACGCACCTTGACCCACCACGTGCCGACCATGCCGCTGGCGCCTTCGGACTCGTCAAGATACTTGTGGTGAAAAAGCATGTTCCGGTCGTCCGTCGTGCCGGAAAAGATGCCGGCGATGGTGAAGTCCAGCGTGCGGGTGTAAAAAATGCTCGTCAGCGAAATGCGGTCGCCGATCTTGAGGTTGTGTTTCTGGGCCGTCAGCCGCCCGATCACGCAGGAAGCACGGTTGTTGACCCAGGCCTGGTATTCGGCCTCCGAGATGTGAGATTCCGGGCTGAGGATGGGCAGCGTCTTAGGGTCGATGGCGAATTGGGCGAAGGTCATCTCCCCCTCATCCTTGAACTTTCCGCCGAACCACGTCATCGGCGAAACCGCCTCGACACCGGGCACCCGCTCGATGACAGCCCGCTGCCGCGCCGGCAACAGATTC
>CAZZAQ010000830.1:0-2606 GCA_964652165.1 uncultured Bifidobacterium sp. | reverse complement strand
CCCTCTCCCCTTTGAGGGGAGAGGGAGAAGCGGCCCGGTCATCCGATGAAACTGCTCGACGCCCTCACCCGAAGGTTTCCGGCGCCGCGCCTGACGGCGAAACGCATCGCGCTGGCATTCGGGGTGGCGCTGGCGGCGGACGGAGCGCAGCTCGCGCTGCTGCCACTGGGGCCGATCGGCTTGTTGCCCGACGAAGCCATCGACGTCGTCGCGATGGGCCTGACCTGTTGGCTGCTGGGCTTTCACGTCCTGCTGTTGCCGACCTTTGTGCTCGAGCTCGTGCCGGTGCTCGGGTTGTTGCCCACTTGGACGGGTTGCGTGGCGGCGGTCGTGGCGCTACGGAAGCGGGAGCAGAGCAACGAAACGGCTCCGCTGGAAGTGTCCCCGTCGCCAATCGCCAGTCCGCCGCCCCAACTTCCTCCTGCCGGACCCCCGAGGCTATCGGACTCTTCATCCGGGCCGGAGGACGCGCAGTGGGGCGAGCGTCCTCGCGAGCCGGCCAGGCTGTCCGAATCCTCCTCGGGGCCGGCCGACGGCGTGAACGCGAACCCGTCGTAAACGCCTCAACGCCCGATTCTCGCTTTGCGGCTTAGCCCTTCTCCACTAAATCGTTGAATCGTTGAATCGTTGAATCGTTAAATCGCTCGGGGGGGGCGCACGTTGGCGCTTCGCTTCAACGGTTCAAAGGTTTAACGGTTCAACGATTCAACGATTTAACGCTTCAACGCTTCAACGCTTCAACGCTTCATCGATCCATGACGATCCACGAACTCCACTCCAACGAAGAACTGCGCCGCTACGAATTCCCCGTCGCCCGCCAGCACGCCTTTCTTGCCCATGCCGGCGTTTGTCCTTTGCCGCACCGCGTCGCCCGGCGCATCGAGGAATTCGCCCGCGCCTGCGCGCTGGGCGACCAGGAGGAGGCGTTCGCCGGGGGCCGCATCCAACGAGTCCGCCAGCTCGCCGCCCGCCTGCTCAATGCGCAGGTGGACGAAATTGCTCTCGTCGGTCCCACCTCGCTCGCGCTGAGTCTCGTCGCTGCGGGACTCCCTTTCAGAAAAGGGGATAACATCCTGGTTTACCACGACGACTATCCGTCGAACGTCTACCCGTGGATGGCGCTGGCCGGGCGCGGCGTCGAAGTGCGGCTGCTGAACGTCCGCGAATTGGGCCGCATCCGCGCGGTGGACGTGCAGGGACAGGTCGACGAAAACACCCGGCTGGTCGCGCTCGCTTCGTGCCACTTCATCTCCGGATTCCGCATCGACGTGGCGGCCATCGGCGCATGGCTGCGCGGGCGGGGGATTCTTTTTTGCGTCGATGGCATCCAGACCCTCGGCGCATTTCCGACGAGCGTCGAGCAGGTCGACTTCCTGGCTGCCGACGCGCACAAGTGGCTGCTCGGGCCGTGTGCCGCCGGTCTCTTTTACGTCCGCAAGTCGCTTCAGGACCGGCTTCGCCCCACCGTCCTGGGCTGGCACAATGTGCGCTGCCCGAATTACGTGGCGCAGGACCAGATCGTCCATCCGCCCGACGCGCGCCGGTACGAAGCCGGCAGCGCGAACCTGCTTGGCCTGGCGGGATTGGAGGCGGCGCTCGAACTTATTCTCGAAGTGGGCGTGGAGAACATCGCCGCGGAACTCCTTCGCCAGCGCGCCTGGCTGGCCCCGGCGCTGCAAGCCAAGGGCTACACCGTCCTCGAGGCCGGCGCGCCGCCCGAGCACGCCAGCGGCATCGTCACCTTCTTCAAGCCCGGCGTGGATTTGGCCGGACTCCATCAGAAGCTGGCTGAGGCCCGCATCCTGACCTCACTTCGCGCCGACCGGGTCGGGCAGCGCTACCTGCGCCTCTCGCCGCACTTCTACAACACGGACGCCGAATTGCAGCGGGCGGTCGAAATGATTACCAGTTGACGCTTCCGGCGGGCGGCCCGTAATCTCCCGCCCACTACTGGCCGGGCGCTTGAAGCTTCCGGCCGGAAAACTCTTATGCCAGAAGGATATTGCGTAAAGTGCAAAGCCAAGAAGGAAATCACGGAAGCCGTTGAGGAGACCATGAAGAATGGCCGCAAGGCCATCAAGGGCAAGTGCCCGACTTGCGGCACCGTCATGTTCAAGATCCTCGGTGGCAAGGCGGCTCCCCCAGCCGGGGCCGCTCCGGCCGCGCCGGCTGTTCCGCCCGCCTGATTCGTATGTCCCAGGAACTGGCCTACGTCATCCTCACTCCTTACACGCTCTTCAAGAGCCGGACTGGCGGCATCATTGCCCGGCTCATCACCCGCACCGGCCTTGAATTGGTGGGCGCCCGGCTCTTTGCTCCTGGGCCAGAGCTGGTCAAGCGCTACTCGGAGGCCATCGTTTCCGCCGCCGACACCCAGGATCGGCGCATCCAGGAACTCCTCCGCGACTACGTCCTCCAAAATTTTTCCCCGGACCCCAAGACGAACCGTCGCCGCCGCGTGCTCGTGCTGCTCTTCAAAGGCGACGACGCCGTCCGAAAGGTCCGTTCCGTCATCGGCAACATCAACGCCTACCGCACGGGCGGCGAAACCATCCGCGACACTTACGGCGACCTGATCCTCGACGAATCGGGCAACGTCCGCTACT
>CAZZAQ010000829.1:0-2608 GCA_964652165.1 uncultured Bifidobacterium sp. | reverse complement strand
ACGCAGCCCGCTCACCCGGGTCTTCACCCTCGTCGTGCGCCACCGGCGCGGCGGGATCCTTCAGCGCGGCGTGGCCGAGGCAAACCTCCGTGAGCACCTTGCCGAGGCTGTACACGTCGGCCGTCGGCGTGCCCGGGCCTTCGGGCGGCACGAAACCTTCGGTGCCGAGGTGTTTCGGATCGCGCCGGGCCTCGGCGACGTGTGTGACGAGCCCGATGTCGGCGAGCTTGGCGACGCCATTCACGAAAATGATGTTCGCAGGCTTGATATCGCGGTGGATGAGCTGGCGGGAGTGGAGGTAGCTTAGCGCTTCGCTCAACTCCAGTGCCAGCACGAGGCTCTCTCGGACCGGCAGCCTCCCGCGCGTGTCCAGTTCGTGCGCCAGCGTGCGCGGGACATAGAAGTCGGGATCGATATCGCGGCCGGCGTGCGCGCAATCGGCCAGCTCCATCACGTAATAAAAGAAGCCGGCCTCCTGGCCGCGGCCGACGTGAAGGATTTGCACCAGCCCGTGGTGCGTGCGGGACAACGGCGTGTAATGGAGGATGCCACGGTACTCGCGTTCGTAGGGGCCGCGATCGGGGAAGCTGTCCCGATGGATCAGCTTCACCGCGAGGTGGACGGCGATTTCGTTGCGCGCCAGCCAGACTTCGCCGTAGGCGCCGCGGCCGATGCATCGGAGAAGGCGCAAGTTCGGGATGGCGGGCGCGGGGTGGGCCGGCACCAGCCCCTCGGACGCAGGTGGGGGCAATTCAGCCGGGGCGGCTTCGCCGCCTTCCTCGCGCGGTGAACCGCCGCTGAACCAACTGCGAATTCTGTCGAATCCAGCCATGCGTCCTTGGTGGCAATGTGCTCCAGTAAGGGCGAAAGCAGAAGGAAATTCCGGTAGTGGTACAGATTGGTGGGGCGAGCGTCCACGCGAGCCGGCTCGCGTGGACGTTTGCCCCACCCAAACCGGAAACTGTACACTACCGAAATTCCGACGGCCGCCAATCGCGACTTGACGGCGCGGCGGGTGGATTCATCCTCCGAGTGAAACTGCTTCCAGAGCTTCGGGTCATGCTTACGCCTTCGCATCGCTTCGTTGTCGCCCTGATTATGCTCATCGTGGCGGCGCCGACTCGGGCCGCGGAACCCCCGCCCTACAACCTCATCTCGATCGTGACCGACGATCAGGCCGCCTGGTCCATTGGCGCCTACGGCGCCCGGCAGTCGCGCACGCCCAACATGGACCGGCTGGCCCGCGAAGGCGCCCGCTTCCTGAACGCCTTCACTTGCACGCCGGTCTGCTCGCCCAGCCGCGCTTCGTTCCTCACCGGCCGCTTCGGCACGCAACTGGGCATCACGGACTGGATTACGCCCAAGGAGGCCAACAACGGGGTCGGCCTTGCGCCCGACTCGATGACGTGGCCCAAGCTGCTCCGGCAGCGCGGATACGTCACCGGAATCGTCGGCAAGTGGCACCTCGGCGTCAAACCCGAGTTCCATCCGGCCCGGCTCGGCTTCGACCACTTCACCGGCGCCCTGGCCGGTTCCTTCAAGCCGCGGGATCCGGAGCTGGAAGTAGGGGGCAAACTCACGCAGATGCGCGGCTTCGGCGCGGACATTGTGACGGACGACGCCCTGTCCTTTCTCCAGACCAACCGAAGCAACCCCTTTGCGCTGCTCATCCACTATCGCGAACCGCACATGCCGTACGGGCCGGTGCCCGAGCAGGATTCAGCTCCGTTCCAGACGCTCGACCCGGCCATCCCGGACTTTCCAAACCTGAGGACCAACCAGGTGAAGAACTGGACCCGCGACTACTACGCGGCGATTCACTCGGTGGACCGCAACCTCGGCCGCGTGCTCGCGCGGCTGGAAGAGCTGGGTCTGGCCGGGCGCACCATCGTCATGTTCACCAGCGATCACGGTTACATGATCGGCCATCACGGCTTGCACTCCAAGGGCAACGCCAACTGGGTCGTCGGAGGCGCCACCGGCCCCAAGCGGCCGAACATGTTCGAGGAATCCATTCGCATTCCACTCATCGTCCGTTGGCCCGGTGTAGTGAAACCCGGGCTGGAAATCGCCCCGCCGGTTTCCAACATCGACACTTGGGCATCCGTGCTTGGCATGCTCGGCTTCCAGCCGCCGCGCGACTGGAAACAGGAGGGCATCGACTTCTCTCCGCTGTTGCGCGGCCAGGCGGCCAGGACTCATGAGGTGATTTTCGGCCAGTACGACCTCCACAACGGCGGCCTGGCGCACATGCGGATGATTCGCACGGCCGAATGGAAGCTCGTCCGCCACTGGCTCACCGACGGCATGGACGAGCTGTACGATTTGAAGAACGACCCCGGCGAAACGAAGAATCGCTACGACGATCCGAAGGCGGCGTCCATCCAGGCCGACTTGCAGAAGCAGCTCCTCGCCTGGATGCGCGGCATCGACGATCCGCTCTTGCGGCGCATTGGACAGTAGCGATGCGCCGGGGGGAGCAATTCAATTTGTTGCAAGGGGAGCTTCGACGATTCCGGAATCGCGCATCGGGACCATGAACCCGGTAGGGACGCGCTGCAGCGCGTCCTGGCCGACCAGCAGGTCGGCCCTACCAGGTTTATGGAGA
>CAZZAQ010000828.1:0-2609 GCA_964652165.1 uncultured Bifidobacterium sp. | reverse complement strand
GACGGGCATGAAGAGTTCCAGCCGCTCGCGAATGGAGAGGCGCTGTTCGTCGCAAAATTTGGTGAGCGGGATGCCTTTGACCAGTTCCATGACGAAGTAGGGGCGATCTGAGGGGATTTGCGATTTGCGATTTGCGATTTCCGATTCAGAACCGCCTGTCAGGCCGGCGTCGAAGATTTTGGCAATATTCGGATGGTCCATGAGCGCCAGCGCCTGGCGCTCGGCTTCGAAGCGGGCTAGCACCTGCCCGGAGTCCATGCCCTGTTTGATGACCTTGAGGGCGACGCGGCGGCGCACGGGTTCGGTCTGTTCGGCCATCCAGACGGTGCCCATGCCGCCTTCGCCGATTTTTTCGAGCAGCTTGTAATGGCCGATGCGGTCGCCGGGCTTTTCGGTGACCACCTCCGGGGTCAAGACAACGCGGGTGTTTTGAAGAAATTCGCCGGCGGCGTCTTGGGCGCGAAGGAGCGACTCGACTTGTTCTCGCAATTCCACGTCGCCTTGACACGCCTCGGCCAGGAAACGCTCGCGCTCCTCTCCCGGCGCCTTGGCCTTCGCCTGGCTGAACAGCTCGATAATTCGGTCTGAATTCGCACTCATAATGGTGTCGAAGGGAATCGGCCCTTCACCTATACATGCGCCATCGGGGGCCGAATCCCCTCAAACTTAATTGGACACTCAGCCCGGCCAGACTACCCAAGGGAGAACTCGTTGGGAATTTGATTTTCGCGGCCATCGGCTGGACGACTCGGCAAATGTGCGGCGAATTCGCCTTGAAGACCTTTCCAAAACCCGATTAGCCTTGAGCCATGATCATCGTCCGTTTCCGCGACGAAGCGACGCAGAAGCGTGCGCTGGGCTTTTTGATTGGCCGATTCTCGGGTCACTCGTGGGCGAGTGGCGAAGTGGCCGTCCCGGAAGAGGCCCTCGTGCCTCTGGCGCGCGAAGGAATTCCGTTCACGGTTGAGGGACCCGCCACGCATGAGCGCATTTTGTCGCTTCGACTTTCAACAATTGGACATTTGGTTGACGGTCCATCCCATTGAAGTTCTCTGACCTGGCGGCGGGCGTCGGTGCTTACGTTCGTCGCTCCTTCTGCATCTCCCGGAACAGCCAGGCCCGGGCAAACGCCCACAGCCGTTCCACGGTGCTGACGGACACGCCCAACTCCCGCGCCGCCTGCTCCTGAGTCAGCCCGACGAAGAAGCAGAGCTTCACCACTTCGGCGGCGCGCGCGTCGAACGCCGTCAGCCGGCTGAGCGCTTCATCGAGAGCCAACAATTCTTCGTCCGGCAGGGGCAAGGGCAAGTCAACTGCTTCGATCTCCGCGCGCTCAAGCTGGCCGCCGCGCTTGAGCCGTTGTTTGCGGCGGGCGCTCTCGACGAGGATGCGCCGCATGGCTTCTGCCGCGGCGGAAAAGAAGTGGGCACGGTTCTGCCAAGTTGGTTCGCCCGCGCCCGCGAGCCGCAGCCAGGCCTCGTGGACGAGTGCCGTGGGCTGAAGCGTGTGGCCGGGCGCTTCGTTGGCCATCTTGTGCGCGGCGATCCGGCGCAATTCGTCGTAAACGAGCGGGAGCAGTTCCTTGGCGGACTTGGCGTCGTCCGGTTGAATGGCGTTCAGCATGCGCGTCGCATCATTCACGCACTGCAGAGTATGCGAGCAGGGAAGAGATTGAAAGTCCTAACCGCCATTTCTCAACATGAGCTTGAGGCGCGACGCTCTGTAGCCGCCGACGTGAGGAGGCGGATAACGTGGACGCATGGTCGATCCGCCTCCTCACGTCGGCGGCTACGGCGTGTATGAAGTTTCCGCGCTACCGCGTCGTTGTGCGCAAGCGGAACGCCAGGTAGGCGCTCAACACTTCGTGCAACGGCTGCGCGGTGTTGACGAGCGTGTAATGGCAGTTGTTCCGCTCGCAGCCGTCCCGCAGGCGCAGGCGGAAGGCCTCGACCTCGCGCAGATAGCTCTTCCGAATCTCCGAAGGGCGCGTGAGAATTTTTGGGATTTGCTCCAGGCCGTCGAACTCGACGAGGCCCGTGAAGGGAAACTCCAGTTCATACGGATCCATCAGGTGGAACACCACGACCTCGTTGCCGCCAAAGCGCAGGTGCTGGATGCCGTCGAGCACTTTTTCCTCGTCGTCGAAAAAATCGCTGATGAGAATGACGATGCCTTTGCGGCGAAGCTGGCGGGCCATGTCGTGGAGCACAGCGGCGATGTTCGTCTGCTCGCGCGGCTGGAAGGCGGCGAGCTTGGCCATGAGGTTGTGGATGGTGGCCATGTTGTCCGAACGCGGCGAGTAATCGCGCACCTCGGTGTCGAACAGGGCCAGGGCCGCGGCATCGCGCTGGTGGAGGATGAGGTAGGCCAGGCAGGCGGCCATCATCTTGCCGTAATGGAGCTTGGTCAGCTTGCCCGAGCCGTATTTCATCGACTCGCTACCGTCGAGCAGGACGTGGGCGACGTAGTTGGTCTCCTGCTCGTATTGCTTGATGTAATAGCGGTCGGTGCGGCCAAGGACCTTCCAGTCCAGGTGGCGCGGGTCGTCGCCGTGGGTGTATTCGCGGTGCTGGGCGAACTCGATGGCAAAGCCCCGGTAAGGCGACTGG
>CAZZAQ010000827.1:0-2614 GCA_964652165.1 uncultured Bifidobacterium sp. | reverse complement strand
GCGTTGCCGCTGCCATAGACAATCATCGAGTTGTGCAGGAGCGAGTGGCCGTCGATGTCCTTGGTTTGCTCCATCTTGTCCAGGAACTTCCCGAGCTGGCGCATGTACCAAAGGTCGATGGCGGCGACCTTGTCGATCATGTCCTGTTTGCTCTGGTGGTGGGTGAGGTAATGGTGGCCTTCGGCGATGTCTATTTCAGGAAAAGCCCGATTGCTGCCTTCGTTGGCGAGCAGGAAGGTCGCGATGCGCGTCGAGTCGGTCTGGAACGCCAGGATCAACATGTCGAACATGACCTGCATGTAGTCCTCGAAGCCGGCGGGAATGCCGCTGGGCGTCGTGACCGCCGGATCCGGAGAAGCTCCGAAGCGTTCGGCCTTCTCGCGCACGCTGACCAGGTATTCGTCGAGCTTCTGCTTGTCGCGATAGGCAAGCTGGCGTTGGAGCGAGCGGGCATCCTCGAGCACGAAGTCCAGGATGGAACGCTGCTGTTGGCGGCGGCGTTTCAAGCCCTCCGCGCGGTCGCCGTGGACGCCCGCGCCAAACAGCCGCTCGAAGACCAGGCGCGGATTGGGCTCCGGCGCCACGGGCGTGGAGGCGGAGCGCCATGCAAGATTGTACTGGTAGGCGCACGAGTAGCCGGAGTCGCAGTTGCCCGACTTCCGCACGGCGTCACAAGTCAGTTCGAGCGAGGGGAATCGGGTGAGATGGCCGATGTGCTGCGCCACAACCTGGTCTATCGAGATGCCGGCGCGGATGTCCGAGCCGGCGGTCTTTTTCACGCGCACGCCAGTGAGGAACGTGCCGCTGGCGCGGGCGTGGTCGCCGGCGCCGTCCGGGCCGGGCGTGGCGTTGACGTGGTCCATGCCGCCGAGGATCTGGAGTTGGTGCTTCACCTTTTCCAACGGCTGCATCGTGCGGTTCAACTCGAAGTCTTTGCCTTCGCCCTTGGGCCACCAGGTGGACTGAATCGCGCCGTTCGGAAAATAGACGAAGCCCATCCGCAACGGTGCGCCCGTCGCGGTCCTGGCAAGGTCGCCCGCGGCTTTCGCTTCGGCGGCAGGCCCCGCGGACAGGAGGGATTCAAACGCAGGCAGGGCGACGCAAGCGCCCAGGCCGCGCAGGAAGTGGCGCCGGCTCAGGCTGGCATGACGTTGGGCGGCGAGGATCTCTTGCTGCGGTTGGTTCGTTTTCATGGCGATCATTTCAGTTCGGCTCTTTGTTCGCCGGACTTTGGCGGTTCGGGACTGTCCGAAGTACTTGGGTTTCGACGCTTCTGGAACGGGGCGGATTCGACAATGCCGAGCAGCAAGGCGGAAAACCGGCCGTTCTGTTGGTCGAGTCGCCCCACGATTCGGTCCACGGTCTCCACGTCGTAAGGCTCCAGACCCCGGCCCAGCGCGTAGGTCAGCAGCTTCTCGGTCAGGCAACGGTAGAATTCCAGGCGATGAGTGGTGGCCAGCACGCGCCGCACTTCGCGGATGTCCTGGAACGGTTCGCCGGTGATGAGCTTGCCGGAGGCGTCGATCGGCTGGCCCCGTTCCTTCTCGCGCCACATGCCGAGCGCGTTGAAGTTCTCCAGCGCCAGGCCCAGCGGATCCATGCGGTTGTGACACGAACTGCACAGCGGCTTGCCGCGATGCACCGCGAGCGTTTCCCGAAGCGTGGGCGTCCGGTCTTTGAACTCCTTTTCCGAGTCTTCCAGCAGCGGGATGTCCGCCGGGGGCGGGAGCGGGGGGGTTCCCAGAATATTGTCCAGGATGAACAGGCCGCGCTTTACGGGGGACGTGCGAGTGGGATTCGACGTGACAATCAGGACAGCCCCATGCGTCAGCACGCCGCCGCGAGGGTCGTCAGCCGGCAGGGTGACCCGGCGAAACTCCGGCCCGGCGAGGTTCATGTTGGTGAGATCGTAGTGGCGGGCGAGGCGCTCATTGAGGAACGTATAGTTGCTGTCGATCAGCTCGAGCACGCTACGGTCTTCGCGCACAACATATCCGAAGCAGTGCTCGGTTTCCTCGCGAAGCGCGCGGCGCAGTTCGCGATCCAACTCGATGTTCCTCCGGTTGCCCTGCCGGCGGCGCCGTTGCTCGAACATCTGCTGAAGCTCCGCCTTTTGTTCCGGCGTGCGCTGCTCCTCGGGAATGCCGATGAGTTCCTGAAAACGCTGGCGCCGGCGCGCAAAATCCCGCTCCTCGCCGCGGTCCCGCGCCAGCACGACGAAGGCGTTGATGTCGATGCCCTCGACGTCGCGCACCTGGAGCCACTGGCCGACGAAGTTCTCGATGAGCGCCCGCGAGCGGCGGTCGGCCAGCATGCGCTTCACCTGCCCGTCGAGGTTTTGGCGCAACATTCCCCGATCGGCCAGCCCGAACAGTTCGTCATCCGGCATGGTGGACCACAGGAAGTAAGAGAGCCGCGAGGCCAGCGCGTAGTCATCGACGAAGGGATGAACTGTAGCCGCCGACGTGAGGAGGCGGTTCGCCGCACCCGCCTCCTCACGTCGGCGGCTACTCGATTTCGCTTCCTCCACGCGGAAGAGGAACCGGGGCGAAGCCAGCAGCGGCACGATGGCCTGCGCGATGCCGTCCTCGAAACGTTTGCCGGGTTGGGTGTA
>CAZZAQ010000826.1:0-2616 GCA_964652165.1 uncultured Bifidobacterium sp. | reverse complement strand
CGATGTGTGGCTGGTCTGGCCTTCATGGTCTCATCGCTGCCGGCTGTCTGCCCAGTCGGCCATCCCGGCGCGGATCGAGCGGAACTAAGCATCCGTCCAACGGACAACGCCCCCCGCGCGGGGAGGACCGAACTCAGGCTTACCAGGGGACGTTAAGCAAAGATACCCGGCGATGCCAGCCAAAAAAGCAGGGCCGAAAGCAGGCCCATTCGGACTTCAAGGGACGGGGAAGGAGCAGTTCGTGTCCCAGTGCTCCTTCTCGCGCGGCAGGGACGGCCCGCGTTCCAGCACGAGGATGCGCTTGCCGCTCGGCGCGAGGTTGGTCAGCAACGTCCCGCCGCCCGCGCCCGTGCCGATGATGATGACGTCGTAATGGTCGGACATATACGCGGATAAGTCGGAAAATCTGCGAAGTCCTTACAGCCAACCCGGCGCGGTCTTGCGCCGGAACAATGCGCCATCCCGTCGGCTCGCAGCCATCATCTGGATTTCCGCTGGCCTTTATCCGGTGAAAAAGCTACGAACGTTCCATGAGCATCTACGCCACGCTGTGGAAACTGAAATTCCCGAAGGAAGGCGACGAGCATCTTGGCTGCGATTGGATTGAAGTCACCGCGCAGGCCGTGCCGCCGCACCTTGGCTCGCCCACTCCCGGCTGCGGCTACGAGTCTGGCGACCCCTACGCCGCCTTTCTGCCGCCCGCGCTCCCGACGGACGCCGAGGGCGATGCTCCCTTCCACCGCGCGGTGGTGTTCGTCACCGAATACTCGACCAAGGGAACCCCGCGCAGTGCGCAGGAATACGCCAGCCCGCTCCTGATGCTTACCGGCGAAGAATACGCGCGCATTACCTTTGATGACTTGCACCGGCGCCTGTGCGATGCCTTGCGTGGCAACCGCTCCCCGGTTGTCGCCGAAGTGCTGCTCCCGGACGGCACCCACAAAATCATTCGGGGCCGAAAAGAGAAGTAAAACTTGGGCCGGCTCGAGGCTCCGCACTCAAGGCTGCTTGAACAGGAGAAAGTAACCCTGCTCTGCCGTGGGTGTGCCTTTGGGGACATGCGCCTGCCTGCTCGTTGAGCCAATCGGCGTGACGCCCAGGTTTGCCCAGTTGAGCGGAGAGAGGTTGGGCGTGGATTGGAGCACGAAGCCGGCGTCGGGCACGGTCCACGAAACCCAGAATCCCGCGGTGTCGGGAGTGAGCAGCTTGACGCCGGCGGGATCGGCCGCGCTGACCACCCACTTCGCCAGGTCGAGGTCGGGGCCGGGGAAGTCGTCTTCAAGGATGGGCGTGCCGGCCGAGGTGATTCGCACCTGGCTGAGACTGGTGCCTTTGCCGATGTTTTCCGCGGTGTTGGGCATGATGCCGAAGTAGGCGGTGAGGCCGCCCGCAAAGGCCGCGGCCGTCTCGGCCGGGATGCCAAAGCAGTTGGTCGTGCCGTCCGGCGCGGTCAGGCAGACGTTGGTGTCTGGAAAGAAGGCGACGGTCCAGGCGCCGCGCATGCTGGGGCCGGTGACCGAAGGAGTGTTTGGCGTGAAGAACTGGCTGTTTCCGCTGGGTTCGTTGACCTTCGAGCGGAAATACGCGGTGGCGGTGCCGTTGGCATTGTTGGCGATCTGAAGGAAGATCACGTTGGGCTGGGTCCAGTCGGGAAAGGTGTCGCTGCCCGGTCCTCCCGCGAGGAGGAACATGTGGGCCTGGAAGTTGGGGTTGGCGGCGCCCGGCGCGTCGTTGATGGTCATCGAGAACGTCAGATCGTCAAAGCCTCCGACCCAACTGGTAATGGCCGCCGGCGAGTAGATGCTTTGGCGGTCGTACTGTCCGGCGGCGCTGGCGATGAGGTTCAGGCCGGGTTTGGCGGGCCGGATGCCCATCGTGGGCGGCGGGGGTGGAGTGGCCGATTCGGTCCAGGTGACGTTGTCAATGTTGTAAATCACGGGGCCGAGGAGCGCGTTCTGGCCGACCTTGATGGTCAGGTGATGGACGGCGTCGGCCGGAGCGCCCACGGGAGCGGAGACGTGCGTCCAGCCCGTGCCGTTGAGCGGGACGCTGATGCGGCTGTTCCAGGTCCAACCGCCGCCGTTGCGGAAAATGATCTCGAAGGTGCCGTAGTCGCCGTTCGTGCGGGCAGTCGAGCCGGGATCGACCTTCACGTCCATGCTGATGTGACTGTAGAGACCCTCCGCGTTGGCCGTCGCCGGGAGGTTGAGCGTGAAAACGCATTGTTGATACCCGCCCGGGTTGTTCGCGAAGTTGTTGACGAGGCGGAGCGAGCCGTTGGGGTTGCCGCCGCCGGCGTCGAAATCGGTGTCATGGGTCAACAAGCCCGGAGCCGACCAGTTCTCCCAGTACCAAGCGTTGGCGTCGGAGGCGGAATCGAACTTGGTGATGAGTACTTCGCCGGCGCGCGCCGGGGCGAACGAGAGCATCAGGGCTGCGGCTGCGGCCAGAATCAGGTGCGGGAAATGAGTTGTTTTCATGGTGTGAGTTCCGTTGGTTGTGTCCATGCAATGCCGGTGGGGCACGGCAAGACGAGAGCGCATGGACACCCTCGGGGCCGCCGATGTGTGGCTGGTCTGGCCTTCATGGTCTCATCGCTGCCGGCTGTCTGCCCAG
>CAZZAQ010000825.1:0-2624 GCA_964652165.1 uncultured Bifidobacterium sp. | reverse complement strand
TGGGGGTGCTGGTGACGCAGAAGGGGAAGTGACTCTCACTCCTGCGGATACACCAGCACCCGGTCATGGACCAGGACGACGAGGTCGTTCTTCTTGTCGCCCGTGACATCGATGATGAGCGCTTCGCGTGGTTCGGCCTGATCGCCCCCGCGCCGGCCGCGAAACGTCCGCTCCTCGAACACCTGCCAGCGCGTCATCGGCACGAGTTGGTTGTTCTGGTTGAAAACCACGACATCGAGGTAATTCTTCTGCGTTTCAAGGAAAACGAGATCCTTGCGTCCATCCTGGTTCAGGTCGCCGCAGACGACGTCGTTCAGCTTGGCGTCCTTGATGGGCGTCTCGTAGCCGTCGAGTTCCACGAAGTCCCAGGCCTGTCCGTCCAGCGCCAGCCAGCCCGCGGCGACCGTGCCGAGGAAAGCGACGCTGTTCGGCGTTTTGCCGCCCAGCGCCAGCGGCTGGAGTTCGGTAAACTCGGTGATGGGCAGCGGCAGGTTCTTCACGACCTGCCAGACGCCGTTCGAGTCGCGCTCGGAAAGCGTCACCGCCTTGCGCTCGGCGTCGAGAAGGAAGAGCGAAGCGATGGCGTTCGTGCCGTTCTTCACGGCGGCGGCGCCGACGATGCGCGAGTTGTTCGCGGCGCCGTTGATTTGATCCTTCACGATGAAGCTCCACGTCTTATTCGTCGCGGTGTTCCCGTCGGCTTCGGCCTTGACGACGACGCCGCGGAGGAAATTCTTCTGCGCCAACAACAGCTCGAGTTTGCCGTCGCCGTCCACGTCCGCGGTGCTCATCCAGGGTTGCGATTGCTCGGCGGCGCCGCCAGGCGGAGCCATGTCGGCTTCCTCGAAGTCCTTGCCCGGCGCCTGGAGCAGGATCTTGATCTTCTCGTAGGGGACGAGCACGACGAGGTCGGCGAGACCGTCCTGGTTCGCGTCATGAAATGTCATGCCGGTCGGGTTCGACTTGAAACTTTCGGCGAGCTTTTGCGTCCGGATCTTGCCGTCCGCTCCGCGAACGAACAGTAAGCGTTTCCCATCTTGATCGACGATGACCGCCAGCGCGGATGGGCCGCCGGCCTGGAGCGGCCCCAGCGCCATCGCCAGGGGCTTGCCTTCGATCGGGATGACCGTTGGGAAGGGGAGCCGCCCCTGCTTATCATACCGGGTTACCCCGACCTGCCGTTCGTCGGGGCTGAGCAAGTACACCTCCGCCGCGCCGTCGGCCCCTGGCGCGACGGCGATTTCACTGACGCCGGTGAACGTGGAGAAGGTCTTGCTCGTGGGCAGCGAGCCGTCGGGGCGCTGCAGGGAAATCGTGATTTGTCCGCTCTCCGGCTCCGCGACGAGCAGGTCGGAAAGGCCGTCGCCGTTCAAGTCCGCCCACGCCATGCCGCGGCGCGACTTGGTGGTTTTGTTGAGCGGCAGCACCTGGAACTGCCCGCTTTTGAATGCGCCGGCGAGCGCCTCGGCCGGCTTGCGCACGAACTGCGAGACGGCGGCGCGTCCGGATTTCAACGCAATGGTCATCACTTCGGTCTTGTGGTCTCCGTCGAGGTCCTCGGCCCAAAAAGAACGAATGGGGGGCAGCGCAAAGTGAATTTCCGGCCCGATCTGTCCCGATGCGTTTTGCAGGCGGAAGCGGAATGGGTTCGGATTGTCCCAGTTGACTTCCAGCAGGTCATCGCGCCCGTCGCCGTCGATGTCGAGCACTTGCACGGACTTGAGCTGGCCGGAGAAGGGGATTTTCTCCGGCTCCTTGAGGGTGTGGTCGGCGTTTTGGGCGATCCACCAAAGGTGGTTCTCGGCCAGCAGCACCAGGCCGGTGCGTTTGGAGCCGGTGAGGTCGCCGGTGACCAGGGCGTTGGGCGAAATCTGTCCGTCCTCGATCGGAAACCGCTTGGGCGAACTCCAGCCGTTGGTGCCCTGGTTGTACTGCACGACCAGTTCCTTGGGCTCGCCGTAGTAGGCGATGTCCGGCCGCTCGTCGCCGTTGAGGTCCTCCAGGACCAGCGACGCGATGTGCTTCTCGGAGGCGATGGAGTCGATGCGGAACCGGGCGTCGGGCGGCAGTTCGTTGAGATCGCGGCTGGCCTGGACCAGCCGCCGCGCCGCCGGGAGATTGGTCTTGCCGGTCTGGTTGTAGAGCAGGGTGATCTTGGAGCGGGAGTTGTTGGCCACCGCGAGGTCGATCAGTCCGTCTCCGTCGATGTCCGCCGCCCGGAGCTGCGTGATGAAGGGATCGATGGGAAAACTCTCCGGGCCGGCGAACCCGAACTGGAGCGAATTGGAGCCGCTGCCGGCGGCGGCCCGGCCGCCGGCGGTTGCCAGGAGGCCGACGGACAGCGCGAGGACGATGATGCGTTGGGGCATGCGAATGGTTGCTTGCAAGCAGTGCGACGGTGGCAGCGGCCCGCCGCTTTGGCCAGACCAAATCGACGTCTTGAACTCCGCAGCAAATGCCTCCGGCTTCAGACGATACACCGGCTTCGCGCACTGCGACGTTGAACGGCCAAAAAGTCCGGTCGTTGATTTTCAACCGCTTGCGAATACTGATCCGGCGCTGACGCGGGAAAAAATCATGCGAGAATATCCGACAAAAGCCGGGAAGAAGCAGCACCGCCCGGC
>CAZZAQ010000824.1:0-2626 GCA_964652165.1 uncultured Bifidobacterium sp. | reverse complement strand
TCGCAACCGGCCCCGGAAGATCGTGTGGCCCTGGGCGTCCCGCACGGCGAGGTCAGACGTCAGTTCGACTCATGGTTCACCAAATAATTTGGGCGCCGCGCGCGCTGGCGGATCTGCGCGAAATTGTTGGTATCTGGCATGGGGCACAGAGCGAGGAAGGATTCGAGTTGGAGTGATCGTTTGCCGCGTACTCAACAAGTCGTGCGGTCTATCCCCGAACCAAGCATGATCACGACCGCCGCCCCTCCCCTCCAGAAGGAAACGACGGCTGGTAACTACTTCGTCGCCAACTACCCGCCCTTTGCGTATTGGCAGCAGGATCGCGTCGCCGAGTTGCACGCTGCCCTCGAACGGCCGCCCGCGTCCGGCGTTGACCTCGGCCTCTATGTCCACATTCCCTTTTGCCGGAAGCGATGCCACTTCTGCTACTTCCGTGTTTACACCGACAAGGACGCGCAGGAAATCCGCAACTACCTTGATGCGCTGCTCAAAGAGCTGACCGTTTACGCCGCCAAACCGTTCGTGGGCGGACGCAAGCCGCGGTTCATCTATTTCGGCGGCGGCACGCCCAGTTACCTTTCGCCCGGCCAACTCCGCTTTCTCACCGACGGCATGAAACGGCTGCTCCCGTGGGACGAAGCGGAGGAAGTCACGTTCGAGGCCGAGCCGGGCACGCTCACCGACCACAAGCTCGCCGCCATTCGCGAACTCGGCGTCACCCGGCTCAGCCTCGGCATCGAACACTTCGACGACCACGTCCTGGAAGTGAACGGCCGGGCCCATCGCTCGAAGGAAATCGCCCGCGCCTACGCTTATGCCCGAGAAATCGGCTTCCCGCAAATCAACATCGACCTCATCGCCGGCATGGTCGAAGAAACCGAGGAGAAATGGCGCGACACCGTCGCCAAAGCCGTCGCGCTTCGCCCGGACTCGGTGACCATTTACCAGATGGAAGTGCCCTACAACACCGGCATCTATCAACAGATGAAGGCCGAGGGGAAACTGGTCGCGCCCGTGGCGGATTGGGAGACCAAGCGCCGCTGGGTCGATTACGCCTACGGCCAATTCGAGAAGCTCGGCTACACCGTCACCAGCGCCACGACCGTGGTGAAAGATCCGGCCAAAGTGAAATTCCTCTACCGCGAAGGGCTCTTCTCCGGCGCGGACATTCTTTCGGTCGGCGTCGCCAGTTTCGGGCACCTGAACGGGGTGCATTATCAGAACCACCACGACTTCGCCCCCTACGTCGAGCGTGTCCAGCGGGGCGGCTTGCCCATTCACCGCGCGCTGACTCCGAGCGCCGACGAGCGGTTTATCCGCGAATTCATCCTCCAGCTCAAGCTCGGCCAGGTCAGCCGCACGAAGTTCCAGAACAAGTTTGGGGCCGACCCGATGGTGCGATTCGCCGAACCGACCCAGCGGCTGAAAGACTGGGGCTTCCTCGCCGAGGAAGGCGACACAATCCAAATCAACCGCGACGGCCTCCTGCAAATTGATCGGTTGTTGCACGAGTTCTACCTGCCGGAACATCGGGGCGGCCGCTACGCCTGACCCGCGATGCCGACGTCCGATCCCAAAGCCGCGCCGCCACCCGGGGAGTCCATCGCCTATCCGCTCGACGAGTTCTACGTCCGCAGCGAAACCACTCTTCCGCCGCTGGACCAAATCGATGGCCAGGCCGTGCCCGAGCCTTACCGGACGCTGCTCGTCCACGACCGCGACATGACGTCAACGCTTGAGAATTTTCACGGCGCGGGCGTCCACTTGCGCCTGCTCGGCCGCGAGCGCAAGGGCGACGACTACTTCCGCGAAGTGCTGCTCCTGCTCGAAGGCAGCGAGCGGCCCGTGGAGTTCGGCGCGATTCAGATCCACCTCGACCGCTTTCCCGACAAGGCCCGTCGGGACATCCTTGAAGAGCGCTACCCGCTGGGCCACGTTCTCAAGGAGCACGCCATCCCCTACGTCAGCCGGCCCAAAGCCTTCCTGCGCATCGCTTCCGACAAAATCATCAACGAGCTTCTGAATCTGCAAGGGGCACACGTGCTCTACGGCCGGCGCAACACGCTCTCCAACCCCGCCGGCGATCCGCTGGCCGAGATCGTCGAAATCCTTCCCCCAACGGCCTCCTGAGGCGGCTGCTACGGATTGAGGAGTTTTTCCACCGTCGCCTTCACCGCTGCATCCATTTTGATGAGCGGCGGCCCGGGGCGTTTGAAGCCTGCGCCGGGCCGTTTCTTCGTCGCGTCGATGCCGGGTTCTCTGCCGATGGCCATTTCGCTGGTGGCACGGTCGAGCACGTCGGCCGGGCCGTTGGTCAGGAGGCTGTCGCGTTGCGGGTCGGTGTTGGCGCAGAGGCGGCTCGTCGCACCAATTCGACCAAGCCGGTCTCCCCGGCGCAGCCATGCCCGCACGGTCTGGTGATGCTCATGATTTTCCCACAGCACCGCCATGAGCAAATTCACGTCGAGCAGGAAGGTCACGGGGTCTGGCTTTCGATGTCCTTCACCAGCCGGGAGGTAATGACGCCGTTTTCCGCGCGGATGACCGGAATTCCATCTCCGCCGGTGGCCACGGTGAACCGCGCGCCGGGTGGTTGCTGCCGGGTGAGCAGGTAGTGGCCGGGCGT
>CAZZAQ010000823.1:0-2631 GCA_964652165.1 uncultured Bifidobacterium sp. | reverse complement strand
CGTAGGGTCAAAAACTCATGCGGCCTCCCGGTAATAGAATCTCAGGAGCCCTCCGAGGCGCTCACGGGTTCGGATCTCGCCCGATGACTCCCCCACCCTGTCCTCAGGCGCAGGAAACAGGATTACGTTCGCTTTTCCCTGATGATTTCTCTCTCCGTGAAAATGCTCAACGTATTGGGCCAGCACGTGCCGGAGGGACGCCTCACCGAACAAGATCATTTTCGACAGGCACTCCTCTTTCACCGACCGATTCCACCGCTCCAAATGCGCGTTCAGGTTCGGACTCCGCGGCGGCAGCGCCAGCGGTTCAACTCCCGCCGACCGCAGGATCTCGCCAAATCCCGCGCAGAACTTGGCATCCCGATCGTGCAGCAAATACCGACACCCCTCCAGAATCCCCTCCCCGGCCATCGTCACATTCCGCGCCATTTGTTTCATCCATTCGCCGTCGGGGGCCAGTGTGATCCCGGCGACGCAAATCTCCCTCGAAGCGATTCTCATGACCACCAGCACGTAGTAGGTCATCAACCCGGCCGCCGTCCACACCTCGGCCGTGAAAAAATCCGCCGCCGCCAGCACCTCCGTGTGCGATCGGATGAAGTCCTGCCACAGCATCTGCTTTCCCCGTTCCGGCGCCGGTTCCATTCCGTGGCGCTTCAGGAGGTTGGCCACCGTCTGATGGCTGACTCGTTGCCCGAGATTGCTCAACGCACCCACGATTCTCCGGTATCCCCAACTCCGATTCTCTCGGGCCAACTGCAGAACCAAATTCTCGACTATCTCGCAGGTCGTGACCCGGCCCACCGCCGATCGATTCTTGGAGCCGTCGAATTTTTGAGCAACCCGTTTCCGATGCCACGCCAAGATGGTCTCGGGCCGAACGATTTGCGCCACCTCCTTCAGGGCCTTCCTGCCAAGACGTTTGCCAATCCCGGCCAGACTTATTCGCTCCGGGTCCGTCAGCCGCAGTCGCCCCTTGATCTGGTTCTTGAGAATCCGGTTCTCCGTCGCCCGATATTCGTTTCGAAGCAGGAGTTCCTGATCCACCGAACCAGTGATATACGCGAGCATTCACTTCCAACTCATGACCCAGAGTGAATCGGAAAATCCCTCCACACTCACTTCGCTAATCCTTGTCGCTGGCTCAATTCGAGTGTTTTGACCTTACGGGACCGCGCAAGCTTCGCGACTGCCTGGGCCTGCCTTGCGGTCATCGCCAGCGGCTTGTCGCAGAACACGGGCACGCCCTTCTTCAGCGGATGCGCGGCGTGCTTCCATTGCTCGCCCGAACCGTCGTCGATGAGGATCACCGCGTCGACGCCTTCGCACGCCTCCTCGGGGCTGGAACAAACCGTCTCGATGCCGCACGCGCCGGCCAGGCGGCGGGCGGGCTCCGGCAGCGGGTCCCACACCCGCACGACGCGGGCGCCGTCGAGCCGGCGTTGCGAACGGACGAACGTGCCCTGGAACCGCGCCGCCTGGGTGTCGTCCCATCCGTTGAACGTCGTGGTGAACGCGGTGCCATGGTTCGAGCCGGACACGCGCGGCGCGCCGCCGTAGCCGTAGGACGCCGCTGAGATGAGGCCGAGCTTCAGCATGCGCCGACCCTAGCAGCGTTCGGCTCGAGAGAGAAGCGTGCGCTCAGGGGCGCCGGGCTATTGTTTCCTTGCCGTAAACCGTCGCCTGGGAGCGCCGGCATCCTTACCGGCCAATTTCAGCGCCAGTCTATTGTCTCGATGCCACATGCTATCGCCGCTCACTCTCACACTTTGCAAAGTGTGAGAGTGGACCTTCAGCGAACGACGGCCAAGCCGTTCGGGAATGCCTCCCGGCGCGCCGCCTGGAATCCCGGCAGCCTGTGAGCGAAGTTGGAGCCAACCCCGCCCCCTAATCGGGGACCGGCTCTGTTTACGGATCGTTGTCGAGGATCGTGAGCGTGGCGGTGTGGCGTAATCCGAGCCACGCGCCTCCGATCGGTCGCTGGAGCGTCAGTGTCAACGTTTCGTTGATCTCATCCACTAGATCGTCAATGATCGGAACCGTCACCACGGCTGACGTCTTCCGGTTGGCGAACACGACCCGGCCAGCCTGCGGCATATAATCCGTGCCGGCGACCGCGGTCCCGTCGGCCGTGGCAAAATCCACGGTCACGACGCCCGAGTATCTCCCTTTGAGCTTGACGGTTATCCTGGCGAACCTGCCGTTCTCGGCAACGGAGTACGACGTTGTGGAAAACTGGATTATTGGGTATGTGCTCGGCGGGTCGGATGACATGACATTGGCGGCAATGCGTTGGGAATTCCTCCGGAATCCCTCGCTCACCAGCAGGTATTTGTTGGCGCCGCCGTAAGCGAGGGCAGGCGTGATGCGGTCGCCAGAGCCGGCCAGTGGCACGCCCCACATGTCCAGCACGGCTCCATTCGTGGAAACACGCGCGGAGTAGAGTTGGTTGCCGAAGCCCTGGTCCTCCCATACGAGCAGATAGTCGTTTGGGCCGGCGGCTACGGCGGGATTGAGTTGGCTCGTCGGGCTGGTGCAGACCGGGAAGCCGTCGAAGTCCGGCACCGTGCCGTCGCCCGACACGCGCGCGGCATAAATATCCGAACTGGTGTCGCCGGAGCTCCGGTCGTC
>CAZZAQ010000822.1:0-2642 GCA_964652165.1 uncultured Bifidobacterium sp. | reverse complement strand
CAAAAATTCATCTGCAACAACGATTTGCCCTGTGGTTGCACAAAAGTTACGCTAGTAGCACGGATTTCCGGAATGGGCGGAATGGGCGGATTCGATCCGTTCACGCTCGCGCGAGAATCCGTGCTCGTTTTTTGGAGCGTCTAATCCGCCCATTACCTTTGGTTCTAAGTTGTCCCTTATCCTGCCGGGAAACTTCCCCGGCAGAACCAAAGGCAATATGGAGAACCAGGCCACATGGCGGATTAGGACAACGGATTTGGCGAATTCGACGGATCAATCCATCACATTCACCAAATCCGTTGTCTCATTTCTTCACCCTCACCACCTCAAACACCGGCGCCCCATCTCGCCGCGAGATGACGGCGACCTGTTCGACCCCCCAACCTTGTGACTGAACGTAAGCGTCAAAAACTTCGCGGCGAGGGAAGATCGTCTCTTGCGGGAAGTGAAAGACGAAGAGCGCGCCGGGTTGGGCCGCAACTTCGGCCAGTCGGTCGGCGAAGCCTTCATCCGTCTCCCAGGTGTAGCCGAAGATTTCCTGCGGGGCGACACGGCCAGCGGTGAGCATTCGCACCTGCGGCGCAAAGCCCCAATCCATCGCCGCCACTGGCGCGCCGGCGTTTTCTTCAAGAAAGTCTACCAAACGATACACGGCGTCCGAGTGCGGCCCCAGGCCGCCGCTCTTGTTCAGCGCCAGATGATATTGGGCAACGACGAAAATATCTTGCGTCCACAAAAACCCCAGGCCCACGGCCAGTACCATCATTCCCGTGTTCAAAAATCCCAACCATCCACGCGCCAGGCCGCCACTCAACATGCTCAACGGCGGGCCGCTGAGGTGAATCATGAGCGGCTCGTAAAACGGGTCGAAGACAATCTCACAGGCGATGGCGACGATGACGGGCCACAGCGGGGCGAAAATTGAAAAGTGAGTCGGGAAGAGGCCGGAAACGGTGAACGAAGTTTGAATCACACCGAAGGCCAGCAGAAGCAGGAGGGCGAGCGGCGCACGCGAGCGTTGGCGGCGAAAGAGGGCGCGGGCGACGATGGCTAACGCCGCCAGGCGCAAGGCGGTTTCCCACATGGCGTTGCCGAACGAGCCGCCGAGATACCACAAATGGTCGCGCCCGGCCAGCACCGCCCCAAACTGATCGATCCGCCCGCGCAAGTTCTCGACAAAGTTGAGGTTGTTCACGCCGTAGTAGGACGTGGTGAGATTCGTGCCGACCGAGAGGAACGTGCCGCCCGTTTGCAGGTTGTAGGCGAGGAGCGGCAGGAGGCCGACGAGGAGGCCGGCGGAGAAGGCAGTGAGGTCGGGGAGAGTGGGGGTGCGAGGGAAGAAGCGGGGGAGAAGGGGAGAAAGGGAGAAGGGGATTTTGGGATTTTGGGATTTTGGCAATTGGGGTTTTGCGGCGAAATGGCGAATGATGATTGGGATGTTGACAACGGCGAGCGCGCCAATCGTGCCGCCAATGATCCAGATGAAGAGCAGTTTGGCGTAGAGGCCCGCGCCGCAGAGCAGGCCGAGCACGGCGGCTAGCTTCCACGCTGTTCTTTGCGAGCCTTTCCTGGCCCAAAGCGTCCCAACCCACAATGCGGCCATCGCCAGTGCCGCGGTGAGCGAAGTGACGAACACGCCCTGCCTCTGCCAGAAGATGAACGACGGCGAGGCGGCTAACAGCAGGGCGGCGATGAAGGCCGGGCGCGGGCCAAAGGCCTCCGCTACAAAGCCAAAGGTGCAAAGGAGGGTGACAGCGCCAATCAACACCGTGTACAGCCGCAAGGCAAAGACGGTTGAACCGAAGGCGGCGAAGAACGGCAATGGCAAGTACACGTTGAACGCGCCGATGTAATCCTGCACCATCAGCGGAAAAGTGCGATCCCCTAAAACGATACCCGCCTCACGAAATGCCGAGACGGGCTGGCCGGAGATGATCTGGCCCGCTTGCAATCCGGCCTCGGCGGCTTCGTCGTTGTGCAGACCGGGCAGGTCGAGTTGGGGCAGGGCGAGGAGGAAGTAAACGAAGAGGGGAAGAGCGAGAAGGATGAAGGGTGAAGGATGAAGGATGAAGGACCTTCGAGAATCAAAATTCATAATTCTCGCGTAGCGTTCATAATTCTTACTTTAATCCCCGGCCAGCAGTTCAACTTCGGAGACGAAGGTTTCAAACGAGTGGCCCTGGGCTTCAATGGAGATGGCTTTGATGATGGCCGGGTCGGAGCCGGTGGTGGTGTTCTTGAATAGTTCAATCAATTCCGGCGAGTCATAGAGATACCAGCCGTTGCGCTCCACGCGCTTGTGCAAGCTCTGCGGCGGGGGGCAGGTCACACACGAAGTCGGCAGGCGGGGGTCGGCCAGGTAATAAAAACCCTGTATCCACTCGTGGCCGTTGCCGGCTTCGTCGGTGTACTCGATCTTCACCATCAACGGGCACTCTGATCCATATTGCCCGCAACTCTGCACGTTCTGGCTCACCAGGCGCACGGCCAAATGCAGGCGCAGGGTTTTGTAGTCGCGCACATCGCGGTTGATCACCTGGCGGATTCCGGTGCGGCCCCAATTTAAACCGGGCCGGGCAAAATGCACCACGTTGCGATCGGTCCCGGACTCGCGAGTGATCGCGCCCAACACGTCATCGGCG
>CAZZAQ010000821.1:0-2646 GCA_964652165.1 uncultured Bifidobacterium sp. | reverse complement strand
GCCGAAGGAACGATGCCCTACCAAATCGTGAACGTGGAGACGACCTTCACCGAGGACAAATGGGTGCGCGCCATCCAAGTGCGGCCGACGGCGCGCCAGGTGGTGCATCACGTGCTCGTATTCGCCCGTGGCCCCGCGGACCCGAAGGAGAAGGGCGGACGGCGCCGGGACGGCGAGGAGGAACGCGGAGGGTTCTTCGCCGTTTACGTGCCGGGGAACCACAAGTTGATTTATCCCGACGGCTTCGCGAAGCTCCTGCCGGCCGGCGCGCGGCTCAGGTTCCAAATTCATTACACTCCCAACGGGACGGCCACCCATGACCAGGTGCGCCTGGGGATGATCTTCGCCAAGGAACCCCCCACGCACGTCGTGCGCGTCATCGGATTGGTCAATCCTCTCATCAGCATCCCGCCGGGCGCGGACAATCACGAGGAACACGCGGGCATCCCGATTCTCAAGGAGGCGAAGGTGCTCGCGCTCATGCCGCACATGCACGTTCGCGGGAAGGCGTTTCGTTACGAGGCTGTCCTCGCCGACGACACGAGGAAGACGTTGCTGGACGTGCCGCGCTACGACTTCAACTGGCAGCTTGCCTATCGTTACGCCGAACCACCCACGCTCCCCCGCGGCGTCCGCCTTCGCGCCACTGGGTGGTACGACAACAGCGCGAACAACCCCGCCAACCCGGACCCGACCAAGACCGTCCGCTGGGGTCCGCAAACCGCCGACGAGATGATGCTCGGCTACGTCGAGTATTACTTCCCGGACGAGAAGCCCAAGTCGATGGCGGGCCGTTGAGGACTTGTCGTTCTGGTCAACTCTCGGCCCCCAGAGCATCACGATTCATTCCTTCTCCACCATTCCGGGTGCGCCAGGTGATTGATCGTCCCGTAGGACTGCGGATGCCTTCAGTGCGTCCCGAAGGGACAGGTGAAAATAGCCCAGCCTTTCAAGGCTGGGTCTGGCGATCTCATGCAGCCCGTCCCGGAGGGACGGCTGAAGATTGAGCCGCGAACCTGTGGTCGATTCAGCCGTCCCTACGGGACTTGGAAGCTCTCGCCATCGGTCCCGGCGTTGAAACGCCGGTCTATTTTCATGATGTCCCTTCGGGACACAGATCTGCGGCAGTGCGTGTTACCCACAGGGCGGCCTGTTCCGCGGGCCTCTTGGCTCCATCTCGAAGTCGCACGGGCAAGGCGTTCCACGCTCCTCAATCCGTCCTCCCTTGAATCCGCCTTGGCCGACGCGCAACTCTTAAGCGCCGGACAGCGACTTCGTCAACTTCTCGACGAGGCGCGCTTCGGAGAGGTCTTCGGAAAACGTCGCGTCGGCCTTGGCAAGAAGCCCGGGATCGAGCGAATCAACCGCGCAGCCTGCGGGCTGGACGAACACTTTCACGGGAAGACGATGCCGGCGAATGAAGTCGACAAGGCGCGGTGTTTCGGTGTCGTCGAGCAACGCGCGGACCAGGAGGGCACGAATGTCGTGATCGGCCGAGGCGAGCAGTTCGAGTGTCGTGTCGTCCGCCAGGACTACGCGGAAATCGTGGCGCTTTAGCACTTCGGCGGTTTCTGCCAGCGCGCTGGCAGGCTGGCCGGCGAGGAGGATGGAGCAAGGGCGTGTCGCGGAGGCGCCCGCCGCCACGTCGGCCTCCGTGAAATCGGATTGAGGCAGCCAGAGGTGTACCGTGGCCCCAACTCCGGGAACGGATTCGACAGAAATGGCCCCGCGATGCCGCTCGGCGAAACGCCGGGCGTGGAGGAGACCCAGTCCAATGCCGAGGCTCGCGGGGCGCGTCGTGAACCCAGGCCCGAAGATCGCCGCCAACTGGCGCGTCGTGAAGCCGGGACCGGTGTCCTGCACGGACAGCCAGGCGGAGGGAGGCTTGGGCCAGGTTCCAGCGAAGCGGTCCGGCGGCCGTGGCTCAACCAGCTCGCGCGTGCGCAGGACTAGCCGTCCACCGCCGGACATCGCCTCGGCGGCGTTGAGGACGAGGGCGACAATGACGTGTTGGAGTGAGACGGCATCGGCGTGGATCGGAAGCTGAGCTGGGGCGAGTTCTGTGACGATCTCGACGCGCTTCGAGAGGCCGCGCTGAAGGAGTTCGGCGGACTCTGTCACGACGGCGTTGAGATCGTGATAGGCGAGTTGGCCGGCACGCGTCAGGTGGAGTTGCTGGAGACGCTGGACGAGTTGCCCCGCCCGCCGGGTGTCGCGCTTCATGAGCGCCAGGCCCTCATGGAACGGATGCCCAGGTTCGATCTGGCTGAGAAACGTGTCGCTCAAGCTGTGGACAGCGCCGAAAACGTTGTTGAAGTCGTGCGTGAATCCGCCGGTGAGCTCCGAAAGGGCTTCCTTCCACGCCGCGGATTCCAGTCGCCGTTCCGCGAGCGCGAGGCGCGTCTCGTCCTGCCAGAAACCCTCCCAGCCTGTTACGGCGCCGGGAGGGTCGAACAGAGCCCGGCGGAATTCGGAGACGTGCGTGACGCGCCCCGTCGCGGAGTGGCGGAAGCGAAAGCGCGCCGAGCGGCCCGCTGGAGAGCGAGCAAGATTCAGGTGCTCGCGAAGCGCGTCGGCGTCGCCCCCGTGAACGCACTCGAAGAACAGCGCGGGCCGGGCCAGGAACGCCTCGGGCGGATGGCCGGT
>CAZZAQ010000820.1:0-2646 GCA_964652165.1 uncultured Bifidobacterium sp. | reverse complement strand
GGCGCCGAGGTTCCAACAAACCACGGCGGCCTCAGGGATCGAGGCTTCGCGGCGCCGGGCCTCTTACAGACAGCAGTCCAAACGAAACTATGAAATCACTGGCCATTATACTCGCCATTGCGTGCGTCGGCCTGGCCGGCACGCTGGCGTTCCACCGCACCAAGATTCAGACACAACTCATTACCACCCAGGCCGAATTGACGATCGTGACAAATTCGCTGACGGAAACTCGAACTAAACTGAACGATCAGGAGAAGCTCACCAGCTGCCTCCAGCAGAACCTCGACCAGCGCTCGAGCGAACTCACGGCCACCTCCAACAGTCTCACCCAGGTCAGCACCCGGCTTGCTGCCGTTCACACGGACCTGACGACCGCCCTGGCAGACGCGGATTCCAAGGGCGCCGGGATCTCGGTTCTTGAATCCGAGAAGAACGAAATGAACAAGAAGCTCGGCGAACTGGCCGGGCAGATCAATACGCTCGATGACCAGATCGCCGAAACCAAGCGCAAGCTGGCCGCTTCCGAAGGCGACCGCGCTTATTTAACGAAAGAGCTCGCCCGCCTCCAGACGGACAAAGCCGAACTGGTCCGACAGTTCAACGATCTGGCCGTGCTGCGCGCTCAGGTCGCACTTCTGAAGGAGGAGGAGTCGGTTAATCGGCGCCTCGCGTGGACCGCCCAAGGTGTCTACGCCGCCGCTGGCCGCAAAGGCGCCGAGGTGCTCGTGACCAAATCCGCGCCGCCGGTCAAGCACGACCCCAGCCTGGACGTAGAGCTGGAGAAGGAAGGCGGCGCCCGCGTCGTCCCTCCCACACCGCCCAAGGACAAGTAGCCCGTTTTCAGGAGCGAAGCGTTTTCGAACGGACCGCCCCTGATTAGGGGCGGTTTGGTTTTTGGCGGAAAGGGACGACAGCGTTTTGTTGAACACCGGCAGCGTGAACAATAGTGTCTGCAATTCGTTTTACTGACATGCTTGCCAGCGCGGCCCGAAGCGGCTCTAGTCGGATCTCGTCCATCGGGCGAGAGCGGCCTGGCGCGTGTCCGGGCGCTTGCGCTCCCAATCAATCGAACTGGTCAAGACCACAGTAATGAAAACATCATCCTTCACCTTTCTTGCCGGGGCCCTCGCGTTCTCGGCTCTTGCTGCCAATGCCGATCCGAAATCCGAAGTCAAAGACGCCATCAAAAAACTGGGTACACAATCCAATTACAGTTGGACTTTCACCCCTAAGACCGAAGGCAGTGAATCGGCTGCCCGGCAGGGGCCAATCGAAGGCAAGACCGAGAAGGATGGGCTTACCTGGTTCAAGGGTACTTATGGAGAAACCTCGTTTGAAGCGGCTGCCAAGGGCAGCAAGTACGCTGTCAACTACGCTGGGGAGTGGGTAACTGTCGAAGAAGACAGCGAAGAAACCGGCCGGTTTGCCAAGCGGGTGAAGTCTTTGAAAGACCCGGTCGAGACCGCCGAAGAGCTGGCCAGCAAAGCCGGTGAGCTCAAAAAGGACTCGGACGGGGTTTACTCCGGCGATCTGACTGCCGAGGGGGCCAAGGAGCTGTTCGGCCGGCTGGGCCGGCGCGCGGCGGAGGCCAAGGAGACCAAAGGATCGGTGAAATTCTGGGTCAAAGGCGGTTTGCTGAACAAGTACGAGTTCAACCTCAAAGGCAAGATGACCGTGGGGGACGACAAACGCGAAGTGGACGTCAGCCGCACCGTCACGGTCGAGATCAAGGAGGTGGGCTCAACGAAGGTGACCCTCCCGGAGGCGGCTGCGAAGAAGCTTTCCTGACCGGCCGTTCGGGAATCAGGACTCATCCCTCTCCGGCCAGTTGGACGAAATTGCGCAGCAGCCGCTGCCCCACGTCCTGGCTTTTCTCCGGATGAAACTGCGTGGCGTAGACATTGTCGCGCCAGATGGAGGACGCGAACGTCACCCCGTAAGTCGTCCGCGTCGCCACGATCGATTCGTCGCTGGGCTGCGGGTAGAAGCTGTGGACGAAGTAAACGTAGCTGCCGTCCGCGATGCCCCGGTAGAGCGGGCAATCGGGCCGGACAATCTCGAGTTGGTTCCAGCCGATTTGGGGCACTTTCAGGCCGGGCTTGCCGGGGAAGCGGACCACCTTGCCGGCGAACAGCCCAATCCCGGCGGCGCAACTGTTGAACTCCTCGCTCTTCTCGAACAACGCCTGATAGCCGACACAGATGCCGAGGAACGGACGCCCCGAGGCGATGAATGTCTTCACGCCCTCCAGCAACTCCTGGCGTTGGAGCGCGGTGATGCAGTCGTCGAACGCGCCGACGCCCGGCAACACGGCGGCGCGGGCGTCCTTGAGTCCGTCGGGCCGCGTGATCACGCACACGGCGGCGCCCACCTTGCGCAGCGCCTTTTCGACGCTGCGCAAGTTTCCAGAACCGTAATCCAGCAACGCCAGCACGCAGGCAGAGTAGGCGGTTGGCGGGCCAGTTTCAACCGCGGCGGCGCGGGGCGAGTAGCGCTGACAGGTTTCGGAGCGCGGCTCTGTGAGCCGCAGCATGTCCGCAGGCCGTTCGTTCTCGGTAAGCTTCAACGTGGCTTGGACTTGGGGAACTGCGGCGGCTCACAGCGCGGCCGAGCCGCGCTCCGCACGGGTTGCGGTTCCGCCGCGCT
>CAZZAQ010000819.1:0-2647 GCA_964652165.1 uncultured Bifidobacterium sp. | reverse complement strand
AATGATCCGGCTCACGCCGGATGCTACGAGATGAGGGTTTTTTAACGGGCTGCTAACCGTGCCCTGCAATAAAGTAAGCTGCGTCCGGCGCAAATTAGTGCTTGGCAATCTGCTTGCGTATGGTGTATTCGCCCTCGCAATGCCACCTGCCCAGGCGGGATGAGGCAGGAGAAAACAACTGACAAAACCGAAACTATGAAACTATTCGCGCTGTTTGTGCTGGCGGCTTCGCTGGCGTTGGTGGGGTGTGAGAAGAAGGATACTTCGACCACGCCGCCTTCGACCAACGCTCCTGCAAAACCGTAATTCGCGCAACGAACCCGCGTGAGAGCCGCGCTTGCGGCGTCTCGCAGGTCGTCTCGACGATTCGCCGGCCATCAGACGATGAAGGCTCTCCTGATCCTTTCGCTGATGGCCGGCTTGCTTTTTGCCGGCTGCAAGAAGGAGGAGGCCAGCCCGCCGAAATCCTCGACCGCCCCCGGCGGGAACCCGTTGACGGCGCCGGTCGATTATCTCGGGGCCGCGGCCAGGGCAAAGCAAAACGCGGCCAAGACCGTTTCCAGCGCCGGGCTCGACAAAGCCATCCAGCTTTTCGCCGCCAACGAAGGGCGTTATCCAAAGGACCTCAACGAACTGGTCCGCCCGGATTACCTGAACGCCATTCCGCCGCCGCCCGCCGGGATGCAGTACAGCTACAACCCGACGAACGGAGTGGTGAAGTTGGTGCCGAAGTAGCCGAAGTCCGCCCGCGACCTCACGGTCGCGGCTACACGGAACATCTCCCAGCCGGGACGCCTGTCTTACTCGCCAAAGTAAACCTGCCCGGTGACGTTCGTGCTCACGAAGAAACCGGCGCCAAGGTCGTGCCTCTTCAGCAACGTGCCTTTGAACGGGATGGACCTGGCGTTATTGACCGGCGTCACCGTGCCGCTGAATTGCCCGCTCGGCTTCACGATGGTGAAGGTGAGCTTGTTGGTGCTGGTTTCGCTGGGGCTGGTGGCGCGGTTGACGACGGTGTTGTTGGTCCGGAGCAGGACGTAGTTAGTCGAGGGGGTCGTCAAATGGCCGCCAGACAGGATGACGACGGCATTGCTGAAGCCGAGCACCTGGTTGGTCGAGGTCGCGGGGGTGTAGCGCGAGCCGGTCAGGACCGGAAAGTAATCGAAGCCGTTGGGATACGGCTTGCCGGGATTGGGCGGCTTTTTGAACCAGTACATCTGCCCATGAGAATCGTCATTTGTTCCGGCATCATCGAACTGCACCCAGCCGAACAGGGAGCTGCGCCCGCCGTTGTGGGTGGTGTAGAAGGGCAGCAAGCCGTTGGTATGGACCGGCCCGGAAAAGCTGAACGGCGTGTTGTCCGCCAGCGTTCCCTTGGCGCTGATCGTGCCGGCGGCGTTGATGGTCGCGGTGCCCCAGGTGTCTCCAAAGGGAAGCGCCGCGTTGTTGGTGCCCGGGATCATGAAGGTGTGCTTGCCCTCATATTCCGAATGCAGAATCGTCGTGCCCGGACGGACGCGGCGCGCGTTGACTTCGGAGAGAAAGAAAAACTGGCCGAACGTGACCGGGTCGCTGACGCTTCCGGTGCAGACATCGGAACGGTTGGTGACATCGAGCATCAGTTCGATCACCAGCGGATCAACTATGCTCCGGCTGATCGTCTTTCGGAAGACACCGCTCGGGTGGAACGCCCCGCTGAACGGGTAGGTCTTCGTCGCCATCCGCAGCTTGCCCGACACGCCGCCGCGGTCGGTGACGCTGAACGAAATGCCACCCGAAACGTAATGGGCCTGGTTGCGGACGGCCGGATTCGTCAAGGTTTGCGCGGGGATGAACAAGCCTGAATACGACGCCTTGAGCGGCGGGAAGGGGTTCGTGACGAACGTGGCGGTCAGCAGCAAGTTGGAATGCATCGGCACCGGGGGCAGCTTGGGCTGGTCCCAGATATACCGGCCGCTCCAGCCATAGAACAAGTGATTGGGCGCTGGCACGGCGGTGAGGTTGACGAACTTCCCGATCTCAACAGGCTCCCTGTTCGACTTGCCGGTTATCCTGCCGTTGCCGTTGGTCGTCAGGCCGATGGGGTAAAACAGGCTGTAATGCACCTGCCGGAGGAGCGTCACGGCCGAGCGGAGGCCTGAAGTGTCCACGCTCTGAATGCTGATGTAGTTGGTCCCGGGAACGAGATGAATGGGCAGCGTCCAATTGGTGCCAGCCGGCACGTTGAATTCCTCGCCCGGCAGAAATCCAATGGAGCTGTCCCAATCGTAATAGGAGTGCCTGTACCAAAGTGAACTCACCTGCTGATCATCCCCGGCGATGCCCGTCACCGTCAGGCTGGCGTTGGTCAACTTGGCGTTGGCCGCGGGAGACACCAGCGTGATCGTGGGTCGAGTCGTATCCGTAACGCCCAAGACAGTGATGCGCACGTGGTAGATCTCATTGAAGCGCGGGTAGTGCTGGTTCGTATATGCCACCGGCAACTGATAGAAGTAAGGCCCGCCAACTTGCAGCACGTCAAGGGTCGCAGAATCGCGATTGAAAAAATCCAACACGTTGGTTCCGGCCACCGCCCGGCCAAAGACGGTGAAGCCCCCGTAGTTCGTGTCGAGTCTCGCGGAATTGTCGGCCAGATTGAAAAACCAAT
>CAZZAQ010000818.1:1480-2652 GCA_964652165.1 uncultured Bifidobacterium sp. | reverse complement strand
CCGGATTGTTGAACCCCATTCGGTTCACGAGCGCTCCGTCCGCCACGGCGCGAAACAGGCGGGGCGCCGGATTGCCCGGTTGCGCGTGCCAGGTCACCCCGCCCAGTTCGGTGAAGCCGAACCCAAGCGCCTCCCACGCCGGCACCGCCGCGGCGTGCTTGTCCATGCCGGCGGCAAGGCCAACGGGGTTAGGGAAACGCAAGCCGAAGGCCTCGACGGGCAAGCCGGGTGCGCTGTACGCCGCATTCAGCGCCTGGCAACAGACCTCACGCCGGCTGATTTGTTCCAGCGCGCGCAGAGTGAAATCGTGGATCTCCTCCGAGTCCCGCGCGAAGAGCGCCGGACGCACGACAGCGCGGTAGAACCAGCTCATGGGCGCCAGCGTAGCGGCCGGATGCGGGCATTGGAATCAGGAACGCCCGCCAAGGCCCGTGTGTGGAGTAGCTGCGACCGTGAGGTCGCGGGCTGGGTACTCAAGCGAAGATGACTGCAACTTCGACGCCCCATCTCCAGCCTCCCCGTCCCGCGACCTCACGGTCGCAGCTACGCCAAAAAGATGCGCCCACGCGCCGCCCTAAACCGATCCGCAAAACCGATCCGCACCGTTGACATCCGAAACTGCATACGGTATGCACGTTGCCTTACTCGGTTCCGGACCATGCCGGGTTCAAGGATGACCCTGGTGCGCTGGAGTGGGTAGAGGAATCGCGTCCACAGTTCAGCCCGGAACAAGCATCACGGCGCACTTGCGTCGCCAACCAAGAAAGCCTCTATGAAGAACACCCAGCCAACCTACCCGCTGCCCACTTTGCTGGCCGGCCTGTGCCTGTGCCTGGCTGCCGGCGGGGCTTCCACCACGTTTGCCGCCGGCGTCGAGCCGCTGGACATCAGCCTCACGCCGATTGGCCGGTTTACCAACGGACCGCCCTTCAACCTGAGCGCATCCGAAATTGTCGCCCACGACCCGGCCACGCAACGGCTCTTCGTCTCCAACGCGCGCGACAAACGCATTGACGTGCTCGACATCCACGACCCCGCCCACCCCGCCAAGATCGGCATGCTGGACCTGTCGGGCTACGGAGCGGTCGTGAACAGCGTCGCCACCCGCGCCGGACTGGTCGCGATAGCGGTCGAAGCCAACACCAAGACCGATCCCGGCACGCTCGTGCTGG
>CAZZAQ010000818.1:0-1470 GCA_964652165.1 uncultured Bifidobacterium sp. | reverse complement strand
CACCGACCTGAACACGGTCAACGCCATCCAGACGGGCGCGTTGCCGGACATGGTGACTTTCTCACCGGACGGCCGGTGGATCCTCGTTGCCAATGAAGGCGAACCGAACACCTACAACAATTTCGGCATTGAAACCAACGGGCCGAGCGTCGATCCGGAAGGCTCCATCACGATTGTCGACCTCTCAACCGGGGCTGCAACCCCCACCGTGCGGACCGCGACGTTCACAGCCTTTAACAGTGCCGCGCTGGATGCCAGCATCCGCATCTACGGCCCGGGCGCGACGGTTGCTCAGGATCTCGAGCCGGAGTACATCGCCGTGTCGGCCGACTCGACGACCGCGTGGGTGACGTTGCAGGAGAACAACGCGCTGGCCATCGTGGACATCGCTTCGGGCGTGGTGACCGACTTGATCGGGCTTGGCTTCAAGGACCACAGCTTGCCCGGCTTCGGTCTGGACGCCAGCGATCAGGATGGCGGCATCAACATCCGCCCGTAGCCGATCAAGGGCATCTACATGCCAGACGCGATCGCCGCCTACCAGTTCCACGGCCAGACCTATCTCGTCACGGCCAACGAGGGCGACGCGCGCGACTGGCCCGGGTTCCGCGAGGACGTGCGCTTGAGCACCCGAACGCTCGACGCCACCGCGTTTCCCAACGGCGCGGACTTGAAACGCACGAATAATCTCAGCCGCCTCATGGTCTCCAGCGTGGATGGCGACCTGGACCACGACGGCGACCTTGATGTGATTTACTCCTACGGCGGTCGGTCGTTCTCGATCAGGAACGCGGTGGGCGAGCTGGTTTTCGACAGCGGCGATCAACTCGAGCAATTGACCGCCGCGGTGTTTCCGACGCGCTTCAACGCCAGCCACGGCAACAACACGCGCGACAACCGCAGCCCGTCCAAGGGGCCGGAGCCCGAAGGTGTGACGATCGGCAAGGCGTTTGGCCGCACGCTGGCGTTCATCGTCCTGGAGCGCATCGGCGGTGTCGTCGTGTATGACATCTCGGACCCATTCGAGCCGGCGCTGGTCGATTACGTCAACACGCGCATTTTCACCAGCCCTTTCAACTTCGCCACGGCCGGCGATCTCGGCCCCGAGGGCGTGATCTTCATCACTGCGGACAACAGCCCGAACGGCAAGCCGCTGGTGGTGGTCACCCACGAGGTGAGCGGCAGCACGGTGCTCTACCAGGTGAACAAACGGGCGTTCAAGCGGGAGCTGTAAGTCCGGCGGCGCCACGGCACGGCCGCGCCTCCGCCTGCAAATCGGAGGCGCGGCCTGTTTCCATGCCTACATCGCCTGCGATGAGACACAGCGCGGCGGAGCCGCGAACAAAACGGAGCGCGGCTCTGTGAGCGGCAGCACTTCCCCAAGTCCAAAACAAGTTGAACTTTACGGACGAGGAACGGCGCACGGACCTGCTGCGGCTCACAGAGCCGCGCTCCGAAATCTTCGCGGCC
>CAZZAQ010000817.1:0-2655 GCA_964652165.1 uncultured Bifidobacterium sp. | reverse complement strand
CGCCTGGAGCGGACTTCGCCACCAGCCCATCACTGCGCCGGCGGCTCTCCCGAACGTATCTCTGCGTCCTCACCATAGTCGTTGGCGCGGGAATCTACGGCGCAGTGATGGGCTGGTGGCGAAGTCCGCTCCAGGCGTTGTTCACCGGCCTCAAACTGCCTTTGCTCATCCTCCTCACCACGCTCGGCAACGCGCTGCTCAACGCCACGCTCGCCCCGTTGCTCGGGCTGAATCTTTCCGGCCGCCAGTGCCTGACGGTGATTCTGATGACCTTCGCCATTGCGGCGGTGATGCTTGGGACGCTCGCACCCGTGGCGGCGTTTGTGGTGTGGAACACGCCGCCGCTCACCGCGGCCACCACGCTGGCCTCGCCCGAATACGGCCTGATGCAACTCACTCTCTTCGCATTCATCGCAGGCGCGGGCGTGACGGGCAACGTCGCGCTCGCCCCGCTGCTGCGCGACTGGAGCGGCAGCGCCGCCGTCGCGCGGCGCGTGCTCTGCGCGTGGCTCGCGGTGAACCTCTTGCTCGGCAGCCAGATTTGCTGGGTGCTGCGCCCGTTCATCTGGGACCCGGCGCGGCCTGTCGAGTTTCTCGGACCTGAATACTTTCGCGGCAGTTTCTACGAGACCGTCTTCGAGGCGGCGAGGAGGCTCCTCTTCCCATGAAATTGAATCGGGCAGTATTGACCACGGATTTCACGGATGACACGGATGGAGACCTTTCCATCCGTGTCATCCGTGAAATCCGTGGTGTTTCAACGATGCGATTAGCATGAACCCATCCTCCATTTCTCCGAATCCGCCAGCCAACCGGCCGAGGCTTCTCCTCCCCGTCTTCGCAGTGGCTTTCGCTTCCGTCATCGCCTGCGTGTTGCTCGGCGCACGGATTGTCCTCTCCGGTTCCTGGCGTCAGCTTTACCTGCCGTGGAACTTGTTTCTCGCCTGGCTGCCGCTGGTCTTTGCGTGGCGAGCGGCATGCGCGGACACGGATGCAAGTTCGAGCCGTTGGCGCTTCCGGGCGTACGCGCTCGCCTGGCTGCTCTTGTTTCCGAACGCGCCCTACATCCTTACCGACCTCTGGCATCTCCCGCCCAATTCCCACAGCCGCTTCTGGGGCGACCTCGTGCTGATTCTCCTCTTCGCGCTGACTGGCCTGGTCCTCGGCTTCCTCTCGCTTTACCTCATGCAGTCGCTGGTCGCTCGCCGCTTCGGCTGGGTGGCGGGCTGGCTGTTTGCCGTGGCGGCCTCGGGGTTGAGCGGCTTCGGCCTCTGCATCGGCCGCTTCCTGCGCTGGAGCAGTTGGGATGTGCTCTTGAATCCCATTGGCCTCCTTGCGGACATCACGCGCTGGCTCGTGAGCATCCCGGCGTCTCCGCGCTTGTTCCTGCTTCCCACTTTGTTCGCCACCTTACTCTTCGTCGCCTACGTGCTGCTGTACGCGCTGGCGCGGATGCCTTCACCGCCGGTCGTCGCGAAGCTCCCCACCTCGAGCCCCTGAAACCGCCGCGGCTTCGGGAAGGTATGAGGTATGAGGTATGAGGTATGAATTTGACGCCGGCCGCCCCCTTTCGTACCTCATACCTCATGCTTTGTTGCCCCCCGCCATCTGCCACGCCGAGGCGACCGCGAAAACGACGAACACGATGTCCACGACGCCCAGCGTATCCATGATGGTGAACTCCGAGCCGGCCGACATCACAAAGCCCAGCTTGCCGATGGCGATCCCGACGAGGCTGAAAATCGCCGCCATGGCTTGGAAGATGGTGCCGTTGCCGCGTCCGAGCTTGGACACCGCGAAGCCGCACAGCAGCCCGATGCCCCACGCCACGTAACCAATTTCGCTGCTGGTGCCAATGGCGAGGCCTGCCCACACCCCGCCCCCGATGAGCGCCGCGATGCCGCCCGCGATCGTCGCGCGCAAGAGGCGTTGTCCATCGGAAATCTGGCCGGCTTCGGCGCCCTGGGCGCGCGCGGCCGCCATCATTTCGGGCAACGCGTGGCTGGGCCCGGCGGAGCGCATCGGCATTCCGGCGGGCGCGGCGGGCGCGGCGGGCACGGGGTATTGCTGGAGGAATGTCGGCAGCGGAATCCAGTCCGGCGCGCCTTCATACCAAACGTGGGCCGTCTGCGGCAGCGAACCGAGCCGCACCATGTTGTGCACCGCGTCGAGAGGGAACGGCCCAAGCTGCTGGCCGTTGTTGTAAACACTGATTTGCATAGGCGACCTGGGATGGAGTGTTTGTGTTGGACCTGGAACGACGCTACCCAGCCGTTCAGCCGAATGCAAGACTGCATGAAGGATTCGGATTGACGGCTCCCGAGGAGTTGATACAATGCTTGCCGTGAATCCGAGCAGCTTTCGGTATTACCGCTGGTAGGCCGGGGCGTTTGATCGCCCGGCGAACCTGCGCCCGGGGCTGCTTTAGGGAGTTTGAATTGAAGCACGAGCCGCAGGTTGACCACCTGCGGTTTTTTTTGACCCACACTTATGATTATCGTCCTCAAGCCCGGCATTGGAAAAAAAGACGAAGCCGCCGTCCTCAAGGAAATCCGCCGGCTCGGCTACCAGCCGCACGTCATGCGCGGGGTGGCCCGTACCGTCATCGGCGCCATCGGCGACGAGCGCACCCACAAGAGCCTCGAGACCCTCGCT
>CAZZAQ010000816.1:0-2672 GCA_964652165.1 uncultured Bifidobacterium sp. | reverse complement strand
TGCTCTGGCTTTAGCTTGACTCAGCGTGGACATGTCACCCCAGCCGAAATAGCTGTAGGACGCAGCGGCGGAAACCGCTGAACCCGAAAACCGCATTTCGCCATCAATATAGAGTATGAAATCGGTGCTTTGAGCGGGCACGACCAATCGATACACATGAAACGCATCCGTCGTGTCCATCGGAATGACGATCGGAGCGGTGTTTGACACTGAAATTCCGTTTGTGCTGAGACTGACGAACCAATCGTGTCCGCGGCCGTCTCCAAGCCGGACAGTTACTCCGCGGAACGAGTCGATGACTTTGACGCGCCATTCGAGGATGGCTTGAAAGTTGGGATCGTACGATCCAGGTTCAACATCGTACTCGGCGCGCGCCAAGCTGGAGATGGACGCCGTGTCTTGGCGCAGAACTCCGCTCGACACCGAAAACACGGAACTCTCCCTGACGCTTGATGGCACGGCAAAGTAGCCCGCGCCCTGGGCGCTGGGCAACACGCCGTCGTCATTGAACTCGAAGGCGTAGTTCGCGGCGGAGGCCGGCGTGATGATCGCGAAGATTGCCAGGCAAAAAATAAGCCCCGCGGTGACGAGGGCAGGCTTCATGGTTTGTTGCTGATTGAGTTTTGAGTAAGATGCGTAGTTCATAGGGACTGGTTTGCTGCCTCGCGCAAACGCCATGCCGCACTGCGTGATTGGCCAAACCCGTCCTTCCACGGCCCGACGTTCCCGCGAGTGTTTTGGTTTTTCTGCTGACCAGGTTCGGTGTGCCCCCACGGGCACAGACGGTTAAGCGCAATGCCCCGGGCGAATCTTTCAAGAATCTTCCCACCGTGTCCGTAGCCGCACTTCTCTTCCTTCGCTCGACTCGCTCTGCCCGCAGGAAGATTTGCGGCGAACGCCAGTTCGCCGCTGTGCGGCCCCACGAGTCATGCCGCCTCCGATCGGAATCAGTTTTTTGAAAGACTTCCTTTCCTTTTCCCGCTTAACTCACCAAAGATCATGCCTGCCCCCGGACCAGACTCTCTTGCAACCCGCGCCAGTTTGCTTTGTCGGCTGAAGGATTGGGACGACCGCGCAAGCTGGCAGGAGTTTCACGACACGTACTGGCGGCTCATCCACAACTTCGCGCTCAAGCAGGGCGTGGCCGAGGACGCGGCGAAAGACATCGTGCAGGAGACGCTGCTCTCCGTGGCCAAGGCCATCCGCGAGTTTCGATACGACCCGGAGAAGTGTTCGTTCAAGAGCTGGCTCTTGAGCGTGACGCGCAACCGCATTACCGACCACTTCCGCCGCCACCCGCGCGAGCGTGCCGCCCGCCGTGTGCCTGAGGCCGCCACCGCGCGCACGCCCACGGTCGAACGCGCCCCCGACCCGCGCGCCCTCGCCCCGGAGGACCTCTGGGAGGAGGAATGGAGGAACAACGTGATGGAATTGGCTCTGGAGAAACTCAAGGCACAGGTGAGCACGAAGCATTTCCAGATTTTTTACCTCCACGTCATCAAGCAGCAACCCACGGCCAAAGTGGCCAAGGCTTTGGGGGTGAGCATCGGGCAGGTCTATTTGGTGAAACACCGTCTCAAGGGGGCGTTTGAAAAGGCGGCCAGGAAGTTGCAACGGGAATTGGAAGCCAGCCCGGAACGGACCGTGTAGTGGGGCAGCCGTCCCGGCTGTCTGCGCGGGCGTCTCGCCCGAGTGGGTGTTCGCGGGACGCCGGCCCCATTACGGCAGCCGCAGTGGCGCAGACGACTCGTCTGCGAAAGTCTTTACAGGCGACTCGCCTGTAAGACCTCAGAGGTCCATCGGTCCGACAGGCGAGTCGCCTGTCGGGACTTATGGCAGGCGAGTCGCCTGCCCCACTACCACAAGACGGCTGGACAAAGCATTCCGTCCGCCGTCTTCTCTCCGCATCTCGCCATGACCTGGACGCAAGTCTACGATCCGCTCCACAACACCTTCTACTCCACGCTCCTGGCTGCGTTGCCGGTGGTGGTGCTGCTAGGCAGCATCGCGCTGCTGAAAGTCCGCATCCATTACGCGGCAATAATTGGGCTGGGCGTGGCGCTGGGGGTCGCGGTGTTCGTTTACGGGATGCCGGCGAAGATGGCAGGCGCGACCACCCTTTACGGGGCGGCGTTCGGGCTGTTCCCGATCGGCTGGATCATCCTCAACCTGATTTTTCTTTACCAGCTCACGGTGGACAAGGGCTGGTTCGCCGTGTTGCGCGGCAGCCTCGGCGCCATCGCGCCGGACCCGCGCGTGCAGGTGATCCTTATCGCGTTTTCGTTCGGAGCGTTCTTTGAGGGCGCGGCCGGATTCGGCACGCCGGTGGCCGTCACCTCCGCGATTTTGATGCAACTCGGCTTCAAGCCGCTCCAGGCCTGCGGGCTTTCGCTCATCGCCAACACCGCCCCGGTGGCGTTCGGCGCGCTGGGCACACCCATCATTGCACTGAGCAAAGTGACCGGGTTCGATGAGCTGACGCTCTCCAAAATGGTTGGGAGGCAGCTCCCGTTTTTTTCCGTCCTCGTGCCATTCTGGGTGGTGTGGGCGCAGGCCGGCTGGCGCGGGATGCTCGGCGTGCCGCCGGCGGCGCTGGTGGCGGGCGTGGCGTTCGCGGTGCCGCAGTTCCTCGTTTCCAACTTCCACGGCCCGTGGCTGGTCGATATCGTCGC
>CAZZAQ010000815.1:0-2673 GCA_964652165.1 uncultured Bifidobacterium sp. | reverse complement strand
CCGGGCTTTACAAAGTCATCCACACGATGGGCTCCAACTACGGCGACCTCGATAACGACGGCTGGCTGGACTTCTACCTGGGCACGGGCGATCCGGACCTGAGCACGGTGATCCCCAACCGCATGTTCCGGAACGCCGGCGGGAAGAGCTTCCAGGATGTCACCACCTCCGGCGGCTTTGGCCACGTGCAAAAAGGCCACGGCGTCGCCTTTGGCGATCTCGATAACGACGGCGACCAGGACGTTTACGCCGTCATTGGCGGCGCGTTCGAGGGCGACAACTACCGCAACGCGCTCTGGGCAAACCCCGGCCACGGCAACCACTGGATTACCCTCAAATTGGAAGGCACGCACTCCAACCGCTCGGCCATCGGCGCGCGCATCCAAGTCGAGGTCGATACGGCCGCCGGGCCGCGAATGATTTACAAGACCGTCAGCACGGGCGGCAGCTTTGGCTGTTCGCCGTTGAGGCAACAAATCGGCCTCGGTCAAGCCAAGGGTATTACGAGCGTCACCATCACCTGGCCTCGCGATGGACGGACGCAAGTGCTCAAGGATCTCGCGATGGATCAATTCTATCGAGTCCGCGAAGCCGAGGAGAAGGCGGCGCGGGTGGAATTGAAAAGGTTCAAGCTCGCCGGTTCGGCGACGGCCCTTCGCTAAAAGACCGCACGGCGCATCCCACATTATTGCAGGGCACGGTGAGGGCTCGCTCTTACCCCGGCCCTCTCCCCCGATGGGGAAAGGGTGCCGGAACACCGCGCGCTTCGGATTGTTCGCGGCCGCTGGCACGACCACCGGCACCCCGCTTCAACATTTCAACCCTTCCACCACCTCCCGCCCCGGCGCGGCCGGCATTGCGGTTTCCTCCGCCAGTTCAATATAGCCCGGCGCCCGGTAGCGGCGGCGTTGATACCACGAAATGGCGACGAGATCGTAGAGGCCCCGCCCGAGCCGGTTCCAGACGCCGTACTTCGACACGCCCGCCCGGCGCGGCCGGTGGTTGACCGGCACTTCGAGCGTCTTGAAGCCGCCGCCGTGGACGAGCACGGGCAGGAACCGGTGCAGCCCGTTGAACGGAAACACCCCTGCCAGCGCCTCGCGTTTGAACGCGCGAATGGCGCAGCCCGTGTCGCGGAAGTCTACGCCGAGCGCCCGGCGCCGCGCCCAGCGGGCAACGCGGGAGGAGACCTTTCGGAGCCAGGTGTCCCGCCGGTCGAGCCTCATGCCGCTGACGAAATCGACGCGCTTCAGCTCGGCGATCATCTTCGGCAGGTCGGCGGGGTCGTTTTGCAAATCGCCATCGAGGGTGCAGAGCACCGGGCTGGTCGTGGCCTGGAGGCCGGTCCAGACGGCGGCGCTCTGGCCGGCGTTGCGCTTGTGGCGCAGGCCGCGCACCCGGGGCTCGGCCCGGCGCGCCTCGGCGATGCGTCGCCAGGTGTCGTCAGTGCTCGCGTCGTCCACCAGCACCAGTTCCCAATGCGGCGTGACGGAATTCAGCGCCGCGGCCACTTCGCGCACCAACTGCGCGACGTTGTCCGCCTCGTCGTAAACGGGGACGATGACTGAGATTTCAGCGGGCACGGCGGTCACCTACCAGGTTACGGCGAGGGCTTCGCTTCGGTGCGCAGTGCCTGCTCGTAACATTCGAGGGCCTCATTGTAGCGCTCCTGCTGGTTGAACAGGCTGCCCTTGCAGAGATACGCCTGCGTGAGCGAGCCGTCCAGAGCGATGGCGCGGTCGCAGCAGGCCACGGCTTCGTCGAGGCGCTTGAGCCGTTCGAGCGCCATGCCTTTGCGGAGGTGGACTTCGGCATTATCGGGCTCCAGCGCCAGCACTTCCTCGAAACAGTTCAGGGCGCCTTCCGGCTGGCCGAGGTTCAACAGGGTTTGCCCCTTGCCGAGCAGCACCGACGTGTGGCTCGGCGCGCCAGTGGCGGCGTCGCGCAGGTTCGTGAAGGGCTTGCGCTCGCCGGGGCCGTTTGGGGATTGCGTGGTGTGCGCGGCGGTCTCCAGTTCGTGGATGCGGCCTTCGAGGCGCTCGATGAGGCCGTGCAGGCGGGCCGTTTGAAGGCCGCCGCCGCCGGGGCCGATCAGACGCGCATCGCCCGGCTCGAGCGCGGCGGGGAATTGGCCGCCGGGCAGGCCGGTCGCGATTTCCGCCAGGCGGTGCATCCCGCGCAACTGGAAAAACGCCATGAACAGCAGTGTGAGGAACCCGACGCTGACGAAGATGCCCGCCAGCGTCAGCATGGTCCGGCTGGAGTGCCGCATGGATTCCATTTGCTGTTCGCGCGATTGGAGGAGCGCTTCCTCGATCAGTTTTAGTCGGGTGGCGAGCGCCTCGGAGTTTGTGCGCGCGGCCAGGGCGTTCTCCATTCGGGCCTGCTCGATGGCCAGCAACGTGGCGTGGAGCTGTTCCTGGAGGTGGAGGTAGGAGCGCAAGACGCGCTGGGTTTCCGCGGATTCCTCGGCGGGTTGGGCGGGCGCGTTGGTCGGCGGCGCGGCTGGCTCCGCGCCGCGGAGGATCGCTGCGCCTGCCAGCAGAATCAATCCGCAAGTCGCGGCGAGACGACGAAAGTCGGCCAGCAAGTCCATGCAGTGTGCGGGCACAAAACCGGCTTCAGGCGCCCGCCGTCGGTTCGCCGGACGCAGGTGGCGGGACTTCGGACGCC
>CAZZAQ010000814.1:0-2673 GCA_964652165.1 uncultured Bifidobacterium sp. | reverse complement strand
ATATCAGCGGGAGATGAACGGATCGGCCGTCCTCAAAATCGACGATCAACTTGGAAGAGTTGCTGCGCACGCGCGTGACGCGCGGCTCAGCCGAAAAACTCATCCCAGGCTTGGAGGATTTCGTTTTCATGACTTTCCAGAATGCGAACAATGTTTCTCAGTTCATTCGGGCGGAAGCCGTAATTGGATTCCAACTCAACCGGGCGGACCCAGAGCTTGGCGGCGCAGCCGCGCTTGGAGACGTGGACGTGCGGCGGCTCATGCCAGTCGGCGGCGTAAAAGCCGAAGCGATAGCCCCGGATTCGCAACACGGTTGGCATATTGTTTGTGTCAAGTTTTCCACCATAGCCACACCGCCGTCACCAAAATGTTCGCCAGCGCCATCGGCAGGAACCGCCGCCAGCCCAGATCCATCAACTGGTCATATCGAAAGCGCGGCAACATCCAGCGCACCCAAATCATAAACAGCAGCACGGCCCCGAGCTTGGCCAGGAAGATGCCGATGTGCAGCAGCCCTCCAGCGAGCGTCGTCGCGGCCTGGCCGAGCCCGAACCACGGCAGCGTCCAGCCGCCGAGGAAGAGTGTCGCCACCAGCGCGGAAGACATCACCATGTTGGCGTATTCGCCCATGAAAAACATGCCGAACTTCATCGAGCTGTATTCGACATTGTAGCCGCCGGCCAGTTCCTGCTCGGCCTCTGGAAAATCGAACGGCATCCGGTTGGTCTCCGCCAGCGCGGCCACGATGAAGATGGCGAAGGCCAGCGGCTGCTTGAAGACCAGCCACGCGCCGGCCGCCTGGTATTCGATGACTTTGCCCAGGTTCAGGTCGCCCACCAGCAGAAAGACCGGAACGACGCTCAGGCCCATTGCGATCTCGTAGGAAATCATCTGCGCGCCCGAACGGATGCCGCCCAGGAACGGATACTTCGAGTTGGCCGCGTAGCCCGCGAGCACGATGCCATACACCCCCAGCGAAACGATCCCAAAGGTGTATAGCACGCCGACGTTGAGGTCGGCGATGACCATCTGCTGGCCGCCGAGCTTCGATCCAAATGGGATAATCGCCACCGTCAACAGCGCGGGAATCATCGTGATGGCCGGCGCGAGCCAGAAGTACACCTTGCGCACGTGCGCGGGCGTGAAGTCCTCCTTGAGCAGGAGCTTCAAGCCGTCGGCCAGCGGATGAAACAGTCCCAACCGGACCAGGAACGGTCCAATGATCGGAATGGCCGCAACGAACGGCGGCGCCGCGCGGTTCGGCCCGACGCGGTCCTGGATGGCGGCGCAAACCTTGCGCTCCACGAGCACGGCGTAGGCGACCATCGTCAGCAGCACGCCGAACACCACGGCAATCTTGATGGCGCTGAAAAAAATGAAGTTCCAGTCCATGGACGAATCAGATTTGCACGCTGACACCGCATTCACCCAGCGCTGCCCACGTGAGACCGTTGAACGCGGGCACTTCCTTCGCCATCTGGGTGAACAGGCCCTCGATGGTCACGAAGCCGTTCTGACCCGTGACGTTATAGACCAGTTCGTGCAGGAATTCCCACTCGGGGCGGGCATCGCCGGGCGGCTCGACGGCTTTAAGGAAACGTTGCACCCGCCCCTTGACGTTCGTGAACGAACCACGCTTCTCGGCGTGGGCGCAACCCGGCAAAAGGTAGTGCGCCGCGGCGGTCGTCCTGTTCGGGAGAATATCGCTGACGATGAGTGTCTCCAGTTTCGCCAGCAACTCCGCGCTGATGCCGTGCTTCGTCACGTCCTCGCCGAAGACGACGAGCGTCTTGATGGCGCCGGACTTGATGCCGTCGGCGATCTTCAGGAGGTTTGACCCCATCGGGCTTGCGGCGATACGCGTCAGTTGCGCGCCCTTGCTGTTCGGGTTCTTGTCCGCGTTGACGAGCAGCTTGTCACTCTCGCCGATGCGCGGGATGGAATCGGTAATCGCGCCGAGCTTCGTCGCGACCTTCTTCAGCAGGAAGAGTTCTTCGTTGGTCTGGCGCGCGGAGGCAACGATTGCGACCGAGGCGGCCGGAGCTTTCCGGAGCGATTCACTGATTTCGCTCAGCGCGCCGGCCCAATTTTGAATTTTAGATTTTGAATTTTGAATTCTCGTCAGCCGGTCTTCGCGCCCGACCCACTTGTAGTTCAAGCGCCCGGCGTCGCACATCCACGTCGCGTTCACCGCATCGTTCTCGCGGGGCTCGTACCGGTAGATTTTTTCCTGGCGCGAACCGATGAGGATGTTGCAGCCGGTCCCGCAGCTTGTGCAGAGGCTCTTCGTCTCCTTGAGGAACCAGACGCGCATCTGGAACCGGAAATCCTTCGACGTGAGCGCGCCCACGGGGCAGATGTCCACGGTGTTCAGCGAGTAATTGTTGTCAAACTGCGTTCCAGGATAAGTAGCAATCGTGCTGTAAGCGCCGCGATTGACAATCCCGAGCTTGTCATCGCCCACGACGTCTTTCGTGAAACGAATGCAGCGGGTGCAGAGGACACAACGCTCGGCGTCGAGGACGATGCGCGGGCCGAGATCGACCGCTTTGGGCTTGTGGACCTTCGTCTCGACGAACCGGCTCTCGGCCTGGCCGTATTGGACGGAGTATTCCTGCAGCTTGCACTCGCCGGCCTGGTCGCAGATCGGGCAATCGAGCGGATGATTGATGA
>CAZZAQ010000813.1:0-2676 GCA_964652165.1 uncultured Bifidobacterium sp. | reverse complement strand
CTTCGGCCCCTGCCCTCGCGCCGCATCTGAGTGCGGCGCTCCGTCTCCGCCGCTTGACCCCGCCGTTGCCCCGCGCATACGGTTGGCCCGCCAGCCCCGAAAAGTCGGCTCCCTCCAGAATGAACGAACCGCATATCGACTGCTCTCCGAGGGCGGAACAATTTGACCGCGTACGACGCCGGGTCGGGTTGGTGCTCGCACCGGTGTTGTTTGTGGTTCTCCTGAACGTCGACTTGCGAGGGCTCGAGGTGCCGGCGCAACGGCTGCTAGCCGTCCTCGCTGTGGTCGTGACGCTCTGGATCACCGAGGCGATTCCATTGCCCGTCACCGCGCTCCTGGGGCCGGTGCTGTGCGTGCTGACGGGCGCGTTCGTGCCCGAGGAGAGCACGCCGCCGGTCAGGCAGGTCTTCCGCAGTTTTGCCGATCCGGTGATTTTCCTGTTCCTCGGCAGCTTCCTGCTCGCCGAAGCGATGTTGCACCACGGGTTGAATCGACGGATCGCGTTTCAGATCCTCGGTATGCCTGGCGTGGGCGCCAGCCCGGCAAAATTGCTGGCTGCGTTCGGAGTCATCACGGGCGCCATCTCGATGTGGGTCTCCAACACGGCGACCACCGCGATGATGTTTCCGATCGCGATGGCCCTCCTGCGCGAAATGGACCGGCAGCAGAACGAACGCACCGGCCGCTCCGTGGATCTGAGGGCGAACAAGTTCGCGACCGGGCTGATGCTCGTCACGGCGTTCGCGGCGTCGGTGGGCGGCATCGGCACGCCGGTCGGCACGCCGCCGAACCTGATCGGGCTCGGGCTGATCGACCATAACCTGGGCATCAAAATCTCGTTCTTCCGCTGGATGACGTTTGGCGTGCCGGCGGCGGCGGTGCTGATCGCGTTCCTCGTGATCTACCTGAACCGCGCCTGTCCGGCAGAGCCGGGCTTGTTGCAGGAGAGCGCCGGCTGGCTGAGAACGGAGAAGTCAGGGCTTGGCGGCATCCGCGTCGGCGAATGGAACGTCATGGCGGCATTCGCCGTCACCGTCGCGCTCTGGCTGCTGCCGGGCGTCTTGGGGCTTGTTCTCGGCGCGGAGCACGGCGCGGCCAAGTGGTTCAACCGGCACCTGCCCGAATCCGTTGCGGGGCTTGTCGGCGCACTGCTGCTGTTCGTGCTGCCGATCAGCTTGCGCAGAATGGAATTCACCCTGGGGTGGCGCGAGGCGGTGCGCATCGACTGGGGAACGATCCTGTTGTTCGGCGGCGGGCTGGCGCTGGGCGATCTGATGTTCAGCACGGGCCTGGCGCGCTGGATTGGCGAAGGGCTGGCCGGCGCGTTGCACGCCAAAAGCCTGTTGGGCCTCGTGGCGCTGTTCACGGCGGTCGCGATCCTTCTTTCCGAAACGACCTCGAACACCGCCGCGGCGACGATGATCGTGCCGGTGGCCATCGCGGTGTCGAAAGCCGCCGGCGTGGAACCGCTGCCGCCGGCGCTCGGCGCGTGCCTCGGCGCGTCGATGGGATTCATGCTGCCGGTCTCGACGCCGCCCAATGCCATCGTTTACGGCTCGGGCTTCGTGCCGCTGCTGAAAATGGTCCGCTACGGGCTGTTGCTGGATTTGGTTGGCTTCACCGTCATCGTTCCGGTAACAACGTGGCTTGTGCCGTGGCTGATGAAACTGAATTGAGCCGTGATGACTCCTGAGAACGAAGACAGCTTCATGTGGAGCTTCAACCTCCAATTTTGGACGCGCGTTTGTGTCATAAGCCGTCCCGCTGGGAGCGCCGGCATCCTGCCGGCGAGTTTCTCGACTCACAGCCAAGCCGCTCGCCGGCAGGATGCCGGCGCTCCCAGGGCAGGCAGCCGAGACGCCTGCCCTACGCTTCGCGCCGTCCTCTGCGCCGCAGTTTTGAGCTTACTGGCAGTCGGCGCGTCCGCCGCGCTGCCGCCCGCCGCTGCGATCGAACGGCTGGCCGAGGACTACTCCGCCCGGCGCATCACGCCGGCGTTCCCACAAGGCCTGTCGTTGGAGGAAGCGCGCGACGTGCGAGACCGCTTTGTGAAAGCGATCGAGCCCAAGCTGGGCCGGCCCGTGGGCCACAAGGTCGGGCTGGTGTCGCGCGCGATGCAGGACCGCTGGGGCGTCGACCAGCCGGTGCGCGGCGTGTTGCTCGAAAAGATGCTCCTGCCGGACAACGCCGAAGTGGCCGCCGATTGCGGCGCCAGGCCGATGCTGGAAGCCGACCTCATTGTCGTGGTGAAGGACAAAGGCATCAACAAGGCCGGCACGCCCCTCGAGGTCTTGAAGCACCTGAAGGAAGTCGTCGCTTTCATCGAATTGCCCGACGCGTTCGTCGCCACCAACGGCATCTCGGACGGCGCGATGCTCGCCGCCGCGAACGTCTGCGCCCGCCTCGGCGTTCTCGGCAAGCGTGTGCCGGTCAAGGCCACGCAGAAGTTCGCCGACTCGCTGGCGAGCATGAGCGTAGTGATGACCGACGAGGCCGGCCTCGAATTGGGCCGCGGCCTGGGCAAAGCCATCCTCGACCATCCGCTCAACGCTGTCCTCTGGCTCATCGAAGACCTCCAGCTTGCCGGCGAAAGTCTTCAGCCGGGGGACCTGATCAGCCTCGGCTCGATCCAGATGCTGCCGCTGCCGCCCGCCAAAAGCGTGACCGTCACCTACG
>CAZZAQ010000812.1:0-2676 GCA_964652165.1 uncultured Bifidobacterium sp. | reverse complement strand
TGACCCAACAAACTGGGTCGCCGCCGTGCCCGCCACCGGAGGCGCGGGCGCGATGGACACCGACGGCGACGGCATGCCCGACGATTGGGAAATGGCCAACGGTCTGAACAAGTTGGTTGCCGACGGGGGAGGCGATGCTGACATGGACGGGCTGACGAACTTGCAGGAATACCTCGCGGGAACCAACCCGCAGAGCGCGGCCAGCACGCTGCGCCTTGTCGCGACGCTCAACCCGCCGAACGTGACTCTCCAGTTCAACGCAGTTGCCGGCCGCACCTATTCGATTGTTTACTCGACGCTCCTGCCCGCCGTGGCCTGGACGAAGCTTGCTGACGTGCCCGCGCAAGGCACCAGCGAGCCGGTGGCTGTGCAGGACCCCGGCGGCGGCCCGCAACGATTCTATCGGGTCGTGACTCCCGCCATCCCGTGACGGGGCTGGAATTCCAAATTAAAAATTAAAAATGAAAATGAAGCAGCGGCGCGGTGCGGGCTTGGAAGCTCATTTTGAATTTTGAATTTTGAATTCTCTGTCCTTAGGAATCAGGAACACTATGAAACTCATGAATCGGCATTGGCTGAAATCAATGCTGGCCCTCTGTGCCTCGGCGGCAGCGCCGGCATTCGGCCAGACCTTTACACTTCGGATTGGCCCCGCGCCGCTGCCGCCGACGCCGCTGGTGAGCCATGGGGATTCGTGGCGATACCGGCCCGGCCGCACGAACGCCCCGCAGGCTGACTGGACTACCGCGGAGAACGCCGCCCTGGATGGCACTTGGCTGACGGGCCAGGGCGGCTTCGGTTATGGCGACCCGGGAATCGTCGGCGAGGCCACGACCCTCGGCACGATGCTCAATAATTACAGCACCCTTTTCATCCGCCACGAGTTCACCCTCCCGGAAGCCGTTGACCCGGCCCGGCGCATCCAGGTGACTGTGGATTATGACGATGCGTACGTCGTCTATCTGGATGGCGCGGAGCTGGGCCGGCGGCAACATCAGTGGGCTGAGCAGCCCGCCGCCCTATGACGCAAGCACAGTTTCGGTGAATCATGAAGCCTCCTGCTGCACAGCGACCAACCCGCCTTCAGTCATCGACTTCGGAGCCGTCGGCTCGCGGCTGGGCGCCGGCACGCACGTCTTCGCCCTGATGGGCATCAACGGCCTGAGCAACAGCAGCGACTTCCACTTGATCGCCGACCTGAGCGTGGCCAACGCCAGCCCGACGCGCGATGGCCCTTACTACGCGCTGGTGACAGGCGCGAACTCCGTGCTGGTGAGTGGAACCAACACCTTCCCCGGATCCACGCGCGTGGCGGTCAACGGTGTGGACACAACGTTCAATCCGTCCGATGGCGCCTGGTCGATCAATCAATCCCTCAGCCCGGGGGCGAACCGCCTTCTCATCCAGGCGTTCGACGCGGCCGGCGCGCAACGGTTCGTGACCAACAAGCTCATCATCCTGGAGACGACGAGCACCCGGTTCGGCGGCGCGGTGGCGGCGAGCACGTCGTGGAGTCCGGCGATGGGCATCATTCACCTCACCAACAGCGTCAGCATCCAGGCCGGCGCCACGCTGACAATCGAGCCGGGCACGGTCGTGCTGCTGGGCGCTGCGGTTTCCTTGCGCGCCGCCGCGGGAGGCGCGTTGAACGCCACGGGCACGGCGCAGGCGCCCATCACGTTCCTGCACGAGGACGGGAACACGGTCTGGGGCGAACTGGCCGCAGAAGGCGCGAACGCCGCGCTGACCCTGCGGCACGTCGAAACGATTGGCGGCGCGGTGAAGATTCGCAACGGCGCCACCGGCCTCCTGGAGGACAGTTTCATCCACGACTACAAGTCGGGCAGCACGCCCATCGCGGGCTGCACTGCCGGCCAGGCGTTCGCCGTGCGCCGCTGCCACTTCCGCATCTATCACGAAACCCTCTGGCAGACGACATTGATGACCATCGAAGACTGTCTGTTCGAGTGGGCGAACAACGCGAGCAGCGACGCGCTGGACTTCGATGGCGCGCCGTCGGGGTCGGTGATTCGCCGCTGCACCTTCCGCCACGGCCCGCTGTCGAACACGGATGCCATCGACATCGGCCCGATGGGGACCATCGGCTGCACCAACACGCTCATCGAAAACTGTCTGATGTACGACTTCCCGAACGACAAGGGCGTTTCCATCGGCGAAGGCTCCTACGGCATTGTCGTCAGCAACTGCCTCATTTACGGAAACCACAACGGCATTGAGGTGAAGGATTCGCCAGGAGGGCGCCCGCCCTGCACGGCCAACGTGCTCAACTGCACCGTCACCGGCTGCGCCGCCTACGGTATCCATTGCTTCAACAAGACGGACCCCGCCGCCGCGACCGATGGCGGCCGGATTACCAATTCCTTCAACAACATCCTGTGGAACAACGCAACCAACGTCGGCATTTTCAACGATGGCCTCCTCGTGGCGGACCACTCCGACATCGGGGGTGGCTGGCCGGGCGATGCCAATTTCGACACCGATCCCCTCTTCCAGATCCCCGCCCTGCGCGACTACCGCCTGGCCAACAATTCGCCTTGCATCGGCACGGGCCGTGGGGGCGCGACGCTGGGCGTCCGGTTCCCCGTGGGCGCGCCGATGGCCCCGAGCCATCCCTACTTCAGTTCCATCACGGTCAGCAATGGCATGGCGAAACTC
>CAZZAQ010000811.1:0-2686 GCA_964652165.1 uncultured Bifidobacterium sp. | reverse complement strand
CGAACACGCGGACTGACCCGAGCTTCTGAATCTTACGGAGCACGCTGTACTCGTACTTCTGAAACGGCCCGGGGTCGGCCTCGCCGCGCACTCGGTCCTGTCGCAATTCGATCGGCTCGAAGAACGCGCGGAAGCGGAAATACTCCTCCTGGCTGATCGGGTCGTACTTGTGATCGTGACAGTGGGCGCACTGGATCGTCAGGCCGAGGAACGCCTGGGCGGTGGTGCTCACGATGTCGTCGAGCTGGTCGAAACGGTCGGTCGCCGGGTCGGCCGGTTCGTCGTCCCAGTGGCCGAGCCGAAGGAAGCCGGTCGCGATGACGGTCTCGGCGTTGGCGCCGGGCAGTTCGTCACCGGCGAGCTGCTCGCGGACGAAGCGATCGAATGGCTTGTCGGCATTGAGCGCGTTTATGACGTAGTCGCGATAGCGCCAGACGAAGGGTTTTTCGGCGTCGCGCTCGTAGCCGTTGCTGTCGGCATAGCGGACGACGTCCAGCCAATGGCGCGCCCAACGCTCGCCGTACGCCGGGCGCGCGAGCAGATTGTCGATCACCTTGTCGAGCGTGGCGGGCGAAGGGTCTTTGAGGAAGGCGTCCTGCTCGGCCAGCGTTGGCGGGAAACCGGTGAGGTCGAGATGAACGCGGCGCAGCAGCGCATGAGGCGCGGCGGGCGGGGCGGGTGGCCAGCCGCGCGTTTCGAGTTTGGCGAGGATGAAGCGATCGATTGGATTGCGCGGCCAGGTCTTGTACTTCACCTCGGGCACCGGCGGGCGGCGCCCGGGCTGGAACGCCCAGTGTTCGGCAGGGGTTGGCGGGATGATTTCGTCTTTCGGAAAATGGGCGCCCGAGTCGATCCATGCCTTCAAGAGCGCGACTTGCTCGGGAGTGAGTGGCTTGCCTTCGGGCGGCATCCGCTCGTCCTCGGCCGTGGCGGCGATCTTCTCGATGAGCGGACTGGCGCCAGCGTCTCCCGGAACGACCACCACCCCGTGCTTGCCGCCTTTGAGGATGAGCGCGCCGGCGTCGAGGCGGAGGTCGGACTTTTGCTTGAGGCGGCTGTGGCAGGAATAGCAGCGATCCCGGAGGATGGGCTTAATGTCCCGTTGGTAGTCGGGTTGGGCGAGTGAAGCAGGCGTCGCTGTCAGGCTTGCGATGCAGACCGCCAAACAGAGCAGCCATTTCGATATCCTAAGCGGATAGAATACCGCCCGTCGCGCGCCGTCGGACTTCCCTCTCCCCTCAATGGGGAGAGGGATTGAGGGTGAGGGGTGAGAGCTTCCAAAGGCCGGTCCATTGAGAGGAGTCCGTTGGCTCGGCGTGTTGTGGAGTCTGGAGCCGGTCTCACCCCTCACCACGGCCCTGCCCAGGAACCTGAAGGTAGGGCGCGCCGCTCCGCGCGCGCCGCACTCGACATCCCAGACCGGCGCGCGCGGAGCGACGCGCCCTACCATCCATTCGTGGTTCAGGGGTTCAATGCGCGAATTCTTTCGGAGAATTCTCTCCATGAACGTGGTGGGGCCGACCTGCCGGTCGGCCTGGACGCGCGGCAGCGGGTCCCTACCGCGGTTCAGGGGTTCAATGCGTGAAGATTGGATTGGGAGAATTCTCTCCACGTTTAGCGGAGTGGGAGTTGCGCCCGCTGGCGCACAGCGGCGGTCAGTTCCGCACGGGGTCATCCTCCGATTAGAGTCACCTCAGGCAGTGAGGTCAAGACAGCGATAGGCGGAACGCGACAAAGGGATGGTGATACGGAGGGCGGGCAGCGAGTCTTTAGCGTAGCTGCGACCGTAAGGTCGCGGGAGGGGGCGGCCGGAACCTGGGTATCGGCATCGAATTCGTTCGCGCTTGAGCATCGAGCCCGCGACCTCACGGTCGCAGCTACGCTCATGGATGCCGACGCTCATGCCGACGCTCATGGATTGCCGGAAAATGGCGATTCTGTTACAGTGCCGGCCCTTTATGAAAAGCTCGCCCATCCTGACGAACATCCTCGTTATGGCACTGCTCGTCCCGGCGCTCCACGCGCAGGAGAAATCCAAGGACTACAAGCCGGCCGGTTCCGGCGACCTGCACCTCCGCCAGAGTCCCGGCGCCTGGACCCCGCCGCTGACGAACTGGGATTACGGCCTGGGTGACGGCCACATCAACAAGCTCCAGCCTTACCCTGACTCGAAGAAGGGCGACCGCTCGCCGTTCGACCTATGGCGTTACGGCGGACGTGGTGGGTCGTCCTTTGGCAGCGCCTCGCTGCCGATGCCCTGGGTGCAATGGCTGGCCTACAACCTGGAACGCAAGCCTAAACTCATGGAGGAAGTCCGCCAGTACATGGATTCCCGATACGACTTCTCCGGCAAGGCCATCTCCGGGGCCGTCATGTCCGGCGGGCGCAAGCCGGTGATGGCCGGGCCGATCGCCCGGCTGCCCAAAGGCATCGCGGACTGGGACGCGCTCGCGAAGTTGTCGCCCGAAGAGATCAAGCGCCGCGACCTCTTTCCGTACAAGCCCCTGGCCCACCCCTTGCACACCACCGCGCACATGCTTTTTCCGGCCTCGTGGATCAAGGCGCACCCCGAGCACGAGCGCATCGACGTGGACCTGGACATCCCGGAAGATTATCTGCCGGAATTTCCCCCGCCGATGTTCCTCACCACGCACAAGGAACTGGGCGACGTGAGCGGTGGACGCGA
>CAZZAQ010000810.1:0-2687 GCA_964652165.1 uncultured Bifidobacterium sp. | reverse complement strand
ACTGAGGCCTCTCAACGCTCAACACAAGCTCCTCTCAACTTCCTCATACCTCATACCTCATACCTTCTCCCGAAGCGGGCCAGCGGGGCTGTATTCCGGGCATTGCCTCATGCCAGTTCATCGAATCCGCGGCTCCATCCTGAGTTCGCGCACGAGGAACGCGAACCGGTCGGCGGCTTCTTCGATCAACTTGCGGGTGGGCTTGCCCGCGCCGTGTCCGGCCTTGGTTTCGATGCGAATGAGCGTCGGCGCCGGCCCCGCCTGGCACTGCTGCAAGCGCGCCGCGAACTTGAAGCTGTGCGCGGGCACCACGCGGTCGTCGTGGTCGGCAGTCGTCACCATCGTCGCCGGATATTTCACGCCCGGCTTGAGATTGTGATACGGCGAGTAGGCGAGGAGCGCGCGGAATTCCTCCGCGTTATCCGGCGAGCCGTAATCGCTCGTCCACGCCCAGCCGCGAGTGAATTTGTGGAAGCGCAGCATGTCCATCACGCCCACCGCCGGCAAGGTGGCGCGGAACAACTCGGGCCGCTGAGTCATGCACGCGCCGACCAGCAGCCCGCCGTTGCTGCCACCGCTGATCGCCAACTTGTCGCGCGAAGTGTATTTGTTCGCAATGAGCCACTCGCCCGCCGCAATGAAATCGTCGAAGACGTTCTGCTTCTTCTGCTTCATGCCCGCCTCGTGCCACGCCTTGCCGTATTCGCCGCCGCCGCGCAAGTTGGGCACCGCGTAAACCCCGCCCATTTCCATCCAGACCACCGTGCTCACCGAAAAGCTCGGCGTGAGGCTGATGTCGAATCCGCCGTAGCCGTAGAGCAGGGTGGGATTGCGCCCGTCCAGGCTCAGACCCTTCTTGTGCGTGATGAACATCGGCACGCGCGTGCCGTCCGTGCTCGTGTAGAAGACTTGCTTCGTTTCGAACTCTGCCGGATTGAAATCCACCTTCGGCTGACGGAACAGCTCGCTCGTTCCCGTCCTCAAATCGTAGCGGAAGACCGTCATCGGCGTCGTGAAGCCGGTGAAGGCGTAAAACGTCTCCGTCTCCTCTCGTTTGCCGCCGAAGCCGCCCGCCGTCCCGATGCCGGGCAATTCGACGCGGCGCACGAGCTTGCCGGCGAGATCGTGGATGACCACGTCCGTCCGCGCGTCCTTGAGGTAGTTGCAGATCAACTGTTGGTTCACCAGGCTCACCCCTTGCAGCCGGTCCTTCGTCTCCGCCACGACCTCCCGCCACGCGGCGCGTTCCGGCCTGGCGACGTCGATGGCGATGACGCGCCCGCGCGGCGCGCTCAGGTCAGTCCGGAAGTAAAACACCGTGTCCACGTTGTCGATGAACGTGTAATCCGCGTCGAAATCCCTCAGCAGTTCGACTACTGCCGCGTCCGGCGCAGCGAGGTCCTTGTAGAAAAAGCGGTTTCTGGTGTCGGTCCCGTGCCAGACGTGCAGGGCCAGATAACGCCCGTCATCCGTCACGCCCGCCGCGAAGCCCCACTCCTTCTGGTCCGGCCGATGGTAGACAAGTTTGTCCTCGCTCTGCGGCGTGCCGAGCTTGTGATAGTAAACCTTGTGGAAATAATTCACGCCCTTGAGCAGGTTCGTGCCCGCCGGCTCGTCGTACCGCGAATAGAAGAAGCCCTGGCCGTCCTTCGTCCACGCCGCGCCCGAACTCTTGGCCCACTTGATGTGGTCCGACAGATCGCCGCCCGACTCGATATCGCGCACCTTGAACTCCTGCCAGTCGCTTCCCGCCACGTTGATGCCATAGGCAAGCAGTTTCCCGTCCTCACAGACGGCCGTCGGGCCGAGCGACACCGTCCCGTCGGGCGAAAGCGTGTTGGGGTCCAGTAACACGCGCGGCGTCTCGTCGAGCGAGCGCATCGTGTAGAGGACGCTCTGGTTTTGCAGGCCGTCGTTCTTGCTGAACACGTAGCGCCCGCCCTCCCGTTGCGGCACGCCGTAACGCTCGTAGTTCCACAGCTTCGTCAGGCGCTCTTTGAGCCGCGGGCGCGCCGGGATTTGCTCCAGGTAGGCGAACGTCACCTTGTTCTGCTCCGCAACCCACGCCTTGGTTTCGGCTGAATTGTCGTCTTCCAGCCACCGGTACGGGTCCGGCACCGGCGTGCCGTGTAGCGTGTCCACGTGATTGACCCGGGCGGTCGCGGGGTAAACGAGTTTCGAGGCAGCCGGCTTGGTGGAATCCATTTCGGTGGAACAAGACGACGCGAGCAACGACGCGAGAGCCACGACGGCGAGGGTGGATGGACGCATGGCGTGGATAGATACCAGTGCTCGGCCAAATGCAGCAAAATAATTCAACCGGCACTCGGGTCGGGCGCATGCCATTTTCTGCGCAGGTCAGGCCAAACGAACCGCCTGACCCCACCCCATGAACCTGAAGGTAGGGCGCGCCGCTCCGCGCGCGCCGCACTCGACATCGCAGACCGGCGCGCGCGGAGCGACGCGCCCTACCATCCATTCGTGGTTCAGGGGGTCAATGCGCGACATTTTCATTCGGGGACTTCTCACCCCGGCCCTCTCCCCCTCAGAAGGGGAGAGGGGGAATCGCTGGCCGTCAGTCCGCGCCGTTGGCGGCGCAAGTCGTCGAACGGCCAGGGGCTTGCCATTGCGCAACCAACGGCGCCACCGGACTCCCTCTCCCCCTCGGAGGGGGAGAGGGTCGGGGT
>CAZZAQ010000809.1:0-2691 GCA_964652165.1 uncultured Bifidobacterium sp. | reverse complement strand
GCTGATGCGAACGACATCCCCGCAGGCGACGGCGCCGACTTCGCCCACGCCGTCCGCGCCGGGGAGGTCGCCGACATTCCGTGGATTCAGGAAATGGTCCAGCACGCGCTGGGGGTCGTGGCCGTGAGAGTCGCTCATGGTTCGTCCGACGGACGATACGCTGGACGAACTGTGGGTCAACGCGTCAGTTGGGGCGGGTGCGATCCCGAGTGATGGGCGCGGATCGTCGCCGCCAACGTAGGGCAGGCGTCTCGCCTGCCCTGGCCGCGCAGCGGCCAAATGCGGGCACGCGCCTTCAGCGCTGGGCAGGCGAGACGCCTGCCCTACTCTGCTCCCGCCCATCCGCGAGGATCGCGCCGGTCCTGCGCCCGCTCAAGGCAGCCGCTGGCGGAACAGCCACTCGAACAGTTCCGGCTCAGCGTAGGCCTTTTTCCACGAACTGTGTTTGAGGCCGGTGTATTCGGTGTATTTCGCGACGCCACCTTGCTTGCGCCAGGCCTTGACCAAATCACGGGCGAGTTGGACGGGCACGAGGTGGTCGTCGTCGGAATGAAACGCCCAGACGGGACACTTCGCCGCCGCCTTGGTCACGATATTGGAATCGCCGCCCGAACAGACCGGCACGGCCGCCGCGAAAAAACCCGGCCGGCGGACGAGCGTGGCCCACACCGCGTGTCCGCCCATTGAAACGCCGGTGAGATAGCGGCGCTTGGGGTCGAGGCGGAATTCTTTTGGCAACACCTCGGTGACCAGTTCCAGCGCCAGCCGCAACGGCTCGTTTTCCTTCGCGCCGCCCGGCTCGCCCAAGGCCGTCTCCATCCAGCCTTCGCCCCGGGAGCATTGGGGCACTACGAGGAAGAACTGGTAATTGTCCCGCACCGCGGGATCGAGGAAGAGCCGCGGCCCCCAGTCCAGCGGTTTGGCGTTGTCGTCGCCGCGTCCCGCCGCGCCGTGCAGATAAAGGATGACGGGGTATGTTTGCGCCGGGTCGTAATGTTTCGGAAGCAGCAGACGGTAAGGCAGCGACCTGCCCGCGGCGTTGGTGTGGATGCGGGCGAGGAATTCGTTGGTGTCGGCAGGGCCGCCCAGGGCGGCGTTGTGGAACAGCGCTAGGATGAAGCAACTCAAAGTCAGCGCGCCAATTCGTGAGAAACCTGGAAGCCGCTGGCACTCGCGCAGGGCGCGCGACGCTTCGGGCCTAAGCCGGCTGGTGGCGAGATGAGGCGTGCGTGGCATGGCGGGTGTGAGCATCCCAAAGCTCGGCAGGTTCTTCAACCTGGACTTTTTGTTCGGGGAGATATTGACACTCCGTCCGCGCGGTACGACTCACTCCATTCCTACGTCCTCGCCGCGCCGACTCCGGACAATGCTATGCTTGTCTTGTTAGGCGGCATCACACTCAATCAGCGCTAAGTGACCATGCCAACGACGACACCGATGGCGACTGCGACTATGAATATGGCTGCAAACGCGAGCAGGGTCAGAAACGCTCGTGCTCCTCTCGTTTGGAAGAGGTAGACTGGAGCAAAGATGGGCCAAACGAAAAACACCAAGGCAGGAAAGCCGTAGCCCAGAGGGCGCTCACGTCGGCGCGCGTCTGTGACGACCCAAAGAGCTACGAAGAACGCGAAAGCGAGGCTGGCGACAAACTCCCCGCGGCCAGACATCGGCAAATCTCCATCGTGTCGGCCAGAAATAAATCCGAGGCAGGCAAACAGCAGCCAGAAGTACCATGTGTCACGAAGCAGCTTTGCGAGTTTCTTGGCCATACGGTCCTGCCGCCTAACGCAAAGGTCAGCGACGGAAGCCAGCCGTCGATGACGTTCGATTTGTGTCTGAGCGAACCGGCTGGCTCCGGTTCGCTGCACCGTCTGGTTGGCCCCCGTGCGGCCCGTGCAGGGGACAGTGTCTCCTCGCAAGACGCGGCCTAAGATGGCGACGACAAATACAGACATCCCGGACCTCCGCTGATCTGACGATCCGTAAGAGGGCCTGGGCCTGAGGGTAGTCCCCGTCCGCATTGGCAACACGCAGGAGTCTGGCGGCGGCACGACGCGCAGAGGCAGACCGCCTGCCAAGCAGGAGTACCGCGAGATGATACATCGACTCCTCACGGCTGAAATCGGTGATCCACTTGCATACGATGGCAGAGCGGTACACCCGCTCCGCCAACTTCTCGTTCCTTCGAACGCCCACGCCATGCTGAAGGCAATAACCCCACTCGGTCATGGCGTCGCCGTCTCCCTTTTCTGCGGCCCTTTTGTACCATCGGGCCGCGAGCCTGAACTTTCCCAGGATGCGATACGCGGCCGCAACGTTCGACATGGCGATACTATCTCCTCCAATGGCAATAGGACGCCACTTGCGGATGTACCGCCTTTCCCGGTCAGGCGCGTTCATGGATCCTGAGCCGGCCAACAGCTAAGTGAGCCGTGATGCTGCGTTCTCATTATTCACTCGGATCGTCTATCTCAGGCGCCAATCTTTGTCGAGCAGAGCGTTGCGTCCATAAATCAACTACCGACGAGCGAGTCGACGAAAGGCGTCGGGCTGGCGCGCCGCGGGTGGCGTATGAGACGTTGGCGAGTACCGGCGGCCATCGGGTGAACCGTCAGGGTTCCGCAGCCAAGCTGGTTCGACCGTGCTGCGGTGTTAAATTTCATCACGCTGACGCTTCCACGGCGCAATTCC
>CAZZAQ010000808.1:0-2693 GCA_964652165.1 uncultured Bifidobacterium sp. | reverse complement strand
TCTTCGGCGACGCGGCGCTGACGAACGGCATTTCCTACGAGGCGCTCAACAACATTTGCCACACGACCAAAAAGTTCATCGGCATCCTCAACGACAACGAGTGGAGCATCGCCAAGAACGTCGGAGCCATCGCCGGCTACTTGCACAAGCTGATCACCAATCCGCGCTTCAACCGGCTGCACAAGGACCTCGAACGCTGGCTGCGCAAGGTGCCGAAAGGCGAGTTGGCCATCGCCCTCGGGCACAAGGCCGAGGAGGCCATCAAGGGCGCGGTCACCGATTTCGCGCTGACGCAAAGCCCCAGCACCATCGACGCCGACGGCCGCGGCGGCTTCGGCAGCAGCGTGGTGTTCGAGGAGTTCGGGCTTCGGTATCTCGGGCCGATTGACGGGCACAACCTGCCCCTGCTCGTCGAGACGCTGGAGTTCGCCAAGACCTGTGACACGCCGATCGTGATTCACATCCTCACGAAGAAGGGCAAGGGCTTCGAGGCCGCGCTGAACAGCCCGGAAAAATTCCACGGCCTCGGGCCGTACGACGCGGCGACCGGCGCGACCCTCCCCGCCAAACCAGACGCGCCGCCCAATTACCAGGACGCGTTCGGCGCGGCGATGGTGCGGCTGTGCAAGAAGGACTCGTCGGTCGTCGGCATCACGGCGGCGATGCCCAGCGGCACCGGCCTCAAGGCGTTGGAAAAGGCCATGCCCGAGCGTTACTACGATGTCGGCATCGCCGAGGAGCACGCGGTCATCTTCGCCGCCGGCATGGCGACGATGGGTTACCGCCCCGTCTGCGCGATTTACTCGACGTTCCTCCAGCGCGCCTACGACTGCATCATTCACGACGTGGCATTGCAGGATTTGCCGGTGATTTTCTGCATGGACCGCGCCGGCCTTTGCGCCAACGACGGGCCGACGCACCACGGCTTGTTCGACATCGCCTACCTGCGCTGCCTGCCCAACGTCATCGCGATGGCGCCCAAGGACGAGGACGAGCTGGCGGACATGATGTTCACCGCCACGCACCAGAAACACCCCTGCTTCATCCGCTACCCGCGCGGGGCGGCCGAGGGAGTGCCGGTCAAGGATCAGGCGGCGCCGCTGGAGATTGGCAAGGCGGAGGTGCTGCAAGATTTCTCTAACAACCGCGGCCACAAGGTCGCCTTCTTCCCGCTGGGCAACATGCAGAAGATCGCCCGGAAGGCCGCCGAGACGCTCGCGGCGGAGGGATTCGATTGCGCGATTGTCAATCCGCGCTTCACCAAGCCGTTGGACGAGACGACGACCGCCCGGTTCGGCAGCCTGGCCGAAGTGGTCGTGACGCTCGAAGACCACGCGCTGATGGGCGGCTACGGCAGCACGGTGCTGGAACTGTTCAGCGAGAAACGGATCCACGTTCCGGTGGTGCGCATCGGCTGGCCCGACACGTTCATCGAGCACGCTTCGAGCGTGGATTACCTCCGGCAGAAATACGGGCTGACCACCGAGAACACCGTCGCGAAAGTGAAGGCGCAATTCAACGCCGCGCCCGTCGCCACGCCCGTCTCGTCAGCACCGAAGCCGGCATACTAAGGAGCGCGCAGGACACGCTGGGAGCGCCGGCATCTTGCCGGCGTGTGGCTCTGCCCTCATGGCCCGAACTCGCCGGCAGGATGCCGGCGCTCCCAGTCCATGCGCGTCCGCGTAACGCGGGAACATCGTCCTGCCGGAGCAATTTACGGCTGCGCGGTGCGGTAGAAGGCGTGGTCGGACGGGGCAGTAGTGTCGTGGTATTCGAGGAAGCCGGAGGCGGGGGCGGTGAGGGTGGCGAGGCGTCCCACGGGCCGGTGACGCTGGGGGCGCACTGCAAGCGGCGGGTGACATCCGGGGCGCCATTGAAGCGGATGAAGCAGCCGCCGGTGCCTCGAATTGACAAACCCGCCACCACGAAGGAGAACAAAGCCATGACGAAAGACGAGATTCGGGAGCGCATCAACGTGAAGCCCTTCAAGCCGTTCAAGGTCCGGCTGGCAGATGGCGTGGAGATTGACGTGCCGACGGGTGACCACGTGCATTTGCACCCCGGCGGTCGCACGCTGTTCGTGCACCTGGAGCGTGGCGGAACCAAGATCATTGACGTGGCGCTGGTGACGGCGCTGGAGGTGAGGATCTGCTAAAGCAGCTAACCACTGGTAGGGCGAGGCTCCCGCCGAGCCGTGATCAAATCCCCCGCTTCCGAACGAGAGAAGTTTGGGCTCCGCGGGAGCGTCGCCCTACCGGAGCAATTTACGGCTGCGCGGTGCGGTAGAAGGCCTGGCCGGGCGGGGCGGTAGTGTCGTGAAATTCGAGGAGGCCAGAGGCGGAGGCGGTGAGGGTGGCGAGAGTGTCCCACGGGCCGCTCAAACTGGCGGCGCGCTGCAAGCGGTAGGTGATATCCGGCGCGCCAGTGAAGAGGAGGAAGTAACCGCCGCTGCCGTCCGGCACGAGCGTGAGCCGCGGGCCAAAGCCCAGCCCGGTGAAGACGTAGGCCGCGCCGGAACTAAGGGCGCTATTGTCGCTCTGGTTGCCGTTCACCCCGGTGGCGTTGCTGTCCTCCCCAGACGCTCCAACCACCACCGTGTCGCCCGATACCGCCACTGAGCGACCGAAGTTGTCACTCGCCTCGGTGTTGGACGCTTTGAGATAGGCCTGCTGGCTCCAAGTCGTCCCGCTGCG
>CAZZAQ010000807.1:0-2699 GCA_964652165.1 uncultured Bifidobacterium sp. | reverse complement strand
GGTCCTTGCGGCCCGTGAGCAGCTTATGGACGTAGCTCTGATGGCTCACGTCCCAGACAAACTTGTCCTTCGGCGTCGAGAAGACACTGTGCAACGCGAGCGTCAGCTCGACCACCCCGAGGTTCGGACCGAGGTGCCCGCCATTCGTCGCCAGCTTGGTGATCAACTCGTGGCGGATTTCCGCCGCGAACTGGAGCTTCTGCTCCATCGTCAGTTTCCGGACGTGCTCCGGGCTGTCCACCATGTCGAGATAACGGCTCATAGGTTTATTCATCGTCGTTGAGCAACTCGTCCGCGGGCTTAAGCGTGGGTGTGCCGCCCGCGTCCTTCTCCAGCTTGCTGATCTTGACTTCGGCCTCCTCCAGCCGCTTCTGGCAGGTCTTCACGAGGCGCACGCCCTCCTCGAAGCGCGCCGTCATCGTCTCCAGCGCCAATTCGCCGGACTCCATCTGTTCCACGATGGACTCCAGCTTTTTCAGCGCCTCTTCGAAAGGCACTTCTTTGGCGGCATTGGCCGCGCCCGCGCTTTTGGGTGCGTTCGGCACAGGCCGCAAACTAGGTCAAGCAGGCGGGGGCGTCCAGTCTCCACTTCGCGCACAACCCCGCGTGGTGTGGAGTGGAAGCACAATCACGGCACCTTCATTCAGAAGGCTCTCGCTCGGTCGATGGATTTGAGGGCTTTGGCTGCCTGCGTCTGCACGGCTTCATCTTCGTCGGTAAGGAGATTGGTCAGCGCATTGAAGGCTTTGGTATCCCTGCGGGCGTTTAACTCAAGACCGTACGCTGCGGCCTGACGAACCCGAGTCTTCGGATTCAGCAGCTGCGGTAGGAGCAATTGAATGGGCCCCTTCTCTATTCTGCATACTGCCCGGATCGCTTCGTACCTGACGCATTCGGCCGGGTCTCCCATTAGATCGAGAACCTTTGGCAAGGCGCTACCGGCGTCTTGTTCAAAGCTTCCAATTCCGCGCAGTGCGTACATCCGAACCATGGATCTTGAATCCAACAGACAATTCTAATACCCCGGAAAGTCGGCTGGAAATGCTGCTTGCCTTTTCCGGCGCGGGCGCGGCAGGGTTCCCCCCGTCTGGTAGATAGCTTGTCGCTTTCAGGGCATGTTAAATCTTCAGGTGAACACGGTTCAGTGACGATTTGAAACCCGGCGGTCGGGAACAGTCTGGAAAAAGCAAAGGTTAATCCCGGACAGTTTAGCATCACATGAGCAACACAAAGCTGTTTGTAGGAAACCTCTCCTACAACACCACGGAAAACGACCTCCAGGACGCGTTCGCCGCCCACGGCACCGTCGTCGAGGCCAACCTGATGGTCGATCGCATGAGCGGACGCCCCCGCGGCTTCGCCTTCATCACCATGGGCACCCCTGAAGAAGCGCAAAAGGCCATCGAAGCCATGAACGGCAAGCCGCTCGACGGCCGAAACATTACAGTCAACGTCGCCCGCCCGCGCGAAGAGCGCCCGCCCGGTGGCGGCGGCGGCGGCGGCCGAGGCCCCCGGCGCGATTACGGTGGTGGTGGTGGTGGCGGGGGTGGTGGCGGCGGCGGCGGTCGCGGCGGTCGCGATGGCTACTAGCAGCGCATCGCTTTGATTTCGTTCAGCGGGGTCCGGCGGGCCGGGCGTCGCTGTCATTAAGACGGCGGACCTTGGCCAGGAACCGGGGAACGCCGCACTGAGTCCAGTCCAGCCCGTGCAGGCGACGATTTGATGGAAGAGCACATTGAAGTAGAAGGCCGCATCATCACCGTGCTGGCAGGCACGATGTTCCGGGTGGAACTCGACAACCAGCACCAGGTGCTGGCCACCATTTCGGGCAAGATGCGCAAGCGCTTCGTCCGCCTGACGGCTGGCGATCGGGTGAAGATGGAGATGTCCCCCTACGATTTGAACAAAGCCCGCATCACCTGGCGGCTGGGTTGAGCAGTTCCGCTCAATTCCACGCCACCGGCGCTTTGGCGCGCTCGGAGGCCAGCTTCTTTCGGGCTGTGTCGATCCTGGCTTTGAGGAGTTCCCGGTTTTCCTCGCCTTTGGCGGCCAACTCGCGCTCCAGCTCGGCGATGCGCCGTTCGTAAGCCTTCAGGCGGTCTTCCAGCGGGGCGTGAAGCTTCTCGAGACGCTTTTCCAACTCGGCGACTTCCTGCTCCGCCTGTTGCTGGCTGCTCAACAGACCGGCGCGCTGGTGAAGAAGGCGCTGGACCAATTCGCCCATCATCCAGCGGGCCAGTTGCGGCATGAGGCGAGCCTTTAAGAGCGCGGCCGCCTTCTCCGCGCGCGCTTCAGCGGCCAGGGCACGCGCCCTCCACCCGGCTTCCGCCGCGGCATCGACCGGCACCAGGGCCAGCGAGGACGACGGCGCGGCCGCGGCCGCGGCGGGCTTGCGATCCATCCAGCGCCACCACAGCGCAAAGCAGACCACCGCGGCGACGTTCAACGCTGTCAGGAGCCAGCCGCTTTCCGAGTCGCCCACTGCCGCTGCGACCTCCGCGTTGGCCTCAGCAACGCCGGCCAATGAAGCGCCAGCCACGACCGCACTGGCAGCGAAGGCGGCAAAAGTCAGGCGCAAGACGGCTCGCGCAACGTTGGCAAACGCGGTCTTGATGCCGCAACGCATAGCGCCCCGTGTCGTTCGCGGCAAGCAGAATGGCCAGCCGGGGCGCCTCCGGAGGGCTTGCTGCCCAAATTAA
>CAZZAQ010000806.1:2431-2707 GCA_964652165.1 uncultured Bifidobacterium sp. | reverse complement strand
TGAACAGCGCAAAACCTCCCCAACCCTGAAAGGGTTGCGTCCACTCCGCACCGCCCGCACCCGAAACACCGCCGCAACCCCGTTGGGGTTGCTTTCCACGATCTCGTTGTCCCAGGGTAGCTCGTTCCTCGCAACCCTGGGCTTTGCGCCGGAATCCCTTCAGGATTCCCGAACGCCCGAATGCGCCGATTGACGGGCTTCCGCCCGGACGATACCCTTGCACCATGAACGCCATTGAGTTCACCACGGAATCGAGCGGCGGCGCGGTGCTCAAGG
>CAZZAQ010000806.1:0-2421 GCA_964652165.1 uncultured Bifidobacterium sp. | reverse complement strand
GCGGCGGCGCAATTGCCCAAGTCTGGCAAGGCCCGCGTCATCATCCTGACGGACGACGACAGCGACGGCGCCGAGTGGCGCGCCGGGGCTTACCAGCAATTCCTGCGCGAAGACCCGCCGGAGGACGCGGTGTACGACACCCTGCGCTGAAACTATGAACGCGCCCACGGACCCCACCGTCCTTCGCCCATTCGTCATTCGTCATTCGTCATTGGCGCGCCCCCATCCGTGTCCATGCGCGTCCATCCGTGGTTTGATTCTACTTCTTTCCACGATGGCCCCGGCTCTCTTCGCGCAGCCCGCGCCAAAGCTCACCTCCGTTTCCCCGGAATGGATTCAGCGCGGCACGACGGTTGAAGTCGTGCTCGCGGGCGAAAACCTCGGCGGCGTCACGCAAATCCTGTTCAACGGCGACGCCGGCCTTAGCGCGACCAACGTGCCCGCCGTCCCGCCTCCCGCGAAGCCGACCGTCACGATAGAGTCCACCGGCGGGGGCATCACGCGCGCCGAGCCGGCCGCGCCGCCGCGCGAAGAGAAGCGGCTTGTCGTGAAGGTCACCGCCGCCGCGGACGCCGCGCTCGGGCCTCGCGAGTTGCGCGTGGTCGCGCCCGGAGGCGTGAGCAATCCGCTCAATTTCAATACCGGCCAGTGGCCTGAGGTCGGCGAGAAGGAGATCAACACCTCCACGGCGCAGGGCCAAATGGTCGAGTTGCCCGCCGCGATTTCCGGCGTCATCAGCGCCGCCGCGCAATCCGACGCCTACCGTTTCAAGGCCGCAAAGGGCCAGGAGATAATCTTCGAGGTGGACGCCTCCCGGCGCGGGTCGCCGCTCGATTCGTCGCTGACGGTGCTCGACGCCAAGGGCAAGGAACTGGCCCGCGACGAGGACGCGCTCGGCCTCGACAGCCTGCTATTCTTCACCGCGCCGGAGGAGGGCGAGTACGTCGTCACACTGCGCGATTTCCGGTACCAGGGCGGCGGTAATTACGCCTACCGCCTCTATGCTGGCCCGCTGCCTTACGTCGAGTCCGTGTTCCCGTTTGGCGGGCAGCGCGGCAAGTCCGTCGAGGTCGCCGTCGCCGGCCGCAATCTGGAGGGCACGTCCAAGCTGACCCTTGCCATCGAGGCCAACGCGCCGCGCACGCAGGAAATCCGCGTGAAAACCCCGCGCGGCTACTCGAACTTGATCCCGTTCAATGTCTCCGACCTGCCGGACGCCGCCGAAGTCGAGCCGAACGATGCGCTGACGAACGCGCAGTCCGTGACATTGCCGCTCGTCATCAACGGCCGCATCGGCGCCGCGAAGGACCTAGACCGCTTCCGCTTCAAGTCCGACAAGGACCAGAAGCTGGCCTGCGACGTGGCCGCGAGCCGTTTCGGCTCGAAGCTCGACGCGCTGCTCATCCTCACCGACACCAACGGCGCCGTAATCGCGCAGAACGACGACGCGGCCGGCGCGGATGCGCGCATCGAGTTCGACGCCAAGAAGGACACAGAATACGTCATCGCCCTGCGTGACCTGACTGAGCGCGGCGGGGAACACTTCGGCTACCGGTTGGCCCTTCGTCCGCCTGCGGGCGCGGGTGGCCCGAGCTTTACCGCGCTATTCCTGCCGGACACGATCCGCATCCATCGCGCTGGCCTGATGAAAGTCCGCTGCGAAGTCACGCGCGCGGGCGGGTTCGACGGCCCGGTGCGTTTCGAAGTGGAAGGGCTTCCCTCGGGCGTCACCGCCGAACCGTTGCTCATTCCCGGCAGCGCGACGAGCGGTAACCTGTTGCTCGCCGCCACGAAGGACGCGCCCCTCGGCTCGACACCCATTCGGGTCGCGGCGACAGGGACGATTGGCGGCCAGCGCGTCAGCCTCGGGGCATCGCCGGTGTCCGGCGACCGCGCTGTGAAGCAGGGCTTTCTCACCGTGCTCGACGCGGTGCCGTTCAGTCTCGAACTGCTCACCCTCAGCCTGAACCTGGAGCAGAACCAATCCGGCACGGTCGAGGTATTCGCGCAGCGGCGGGACGGTTTCAACGGCGAGATCAAGCTCACGACCGAGGGCTTCGCCGCCGGTCGCGAAGCAATCGGCAAGAACTTCGAGGGCGGCGACGCGGCCATCAAAGCGAACGAAACCACGGGCCAGCTCACGCTCAAGCCCAAGCTCGATTCCGAGGTCGGCACGCGAACGATCGTCGTGCGCGGCGACGCGGGCGGCGCGGCGCAGTATTCGCGCCCGATTCCCGTGACGGTCACCCAGTATCCGCTCGTCCTCTCCAGCACGCTCGGAAAGCTGTCGGTCACCGCGTTGCCCACCAACTCGATTTCCGCTGCCGGCGAAGCGGAGACAAAGATCAAGGTGGACCGCCGCGCCGGCTTCACCGGCGAGGTGGAATTGGTGGTCGAAGGACTGCCGGCCGGCATCAAAAC
>CAZZAQ010000805.1:0-2716 GCA_964652165.1 uncultured Bifidobacterium sp. | reverse complement strand
CGCCCTTTCAGGGCTGGGGAGTTCTCTGCGTCAGCGGACCTGGGGCTGCGCGCTGAGCGCTCCACCCCAGGCTGTCACATCCCAGGCTTTCAGCCCGAAACACCGCTGCCTCGCTGCGTTCTATTCCACCAAAAACAGCGAGGAACCACTTTTCGGGCCGAGCTCGCGCGGGATTCTCCCGGACCTTTTCGCGCGCCACATTGACCGCCGCCACGAACCGATCGCCCAGCAACGGGCGCCGCCTCTCATAAAACGCGGACGCCTCGATCAGTTCACTTGCGGCGAGCCGATGATAGACGACGCGCTTCATTCAGTTTGCGGCGCGCCTCGGCCGCGACTTTGCCTGCCGGGATGCCCTCCGTGCGGCCTCCCCGGATTTCCTTCGTCCGGAGTTCGAGTTCATTCTCCCACGCCTTGGCAATTCCCTGCGTCGCGAAATCGTCCACGCTCGCCAGAATCTTTTCGGCAATGCGAACCCGCGACGAAGCCGGCAACGCCAAGACTTCCCTTTCCAATGCAGCGATGGTCATGGACTGAGTGTCGTCCTTCGTGACGGGTTGGCAATCATCAAGTTCGCTGCTTGGCGCTACCTCACGGCGCGAACACGAACTCCGGCGAATTCACCAGCGCCCAGAGCGCGTCCTCCATCCGCTCCCGCCAGTCGGCGCGCAGCCGGTCGGTGGGCGGGTCGCCGGCGCGGGCGGCGCGTTCCTGCTCCTGCTTGATGCGCGTGGCTTCGGGGTTCAGATGGTTCGACCAGGAGACGGGCCGGGCCGGGCCGGACTTGTGCGCGGCGCTGCCGCTCGGCTTCAAGCGGCGGTCAGCGTAGCCTTCGGCCAGTTGCCCGGTAAAAGTCTTCAACTCGTCCACGGTCGGCGGGCGGGAAAGCACACGCAGGAATAGCGCACGGACCAGTTCGGGCAGTGGGCGGTCCTGCAGGGCCAGCGCGGTGATGGCGCTGTCGTCGGACAGGCGGGCGATGCGGCCGTTGGCGACGAGGCCGTTGGCGAGCGCGGCGGGCTGGAGCACGTTCGGGTCGTGGTCGCGCACGGTCTGAGGGCCTTGCCGCGATTCGCGCCAGCCGAACGCGCAGAGAGCATCGACGATGGGCTGGGCGCGCGGCATCGAAAGGGCGGGGCGGTCGCGTTCGTTGGAGAGCGAAGTGAATTCCCACGCGCGCGCCGGAGTGCCGAGGTTGCTGACGTCTTTCACGGGACGGCGGCCAGCCACGTCCATGTTCATTTCCTCGGAACGAAACGGCTTGCCAACGGCGGCGAAGAGCGAATCGACCAGTTGTTCGGCGCTCAGACGGCGGCGGGCGGGCGACGCGAAGAGGCGCCCGGCGGATGGCTGGTCGAGCGATCCATCAGGGCGGGTGGAGCGCTGGTAGGCATGGGAATTGAAGATAAGCCGGGTGACGTGCTTTAGGTCATAATCGTGCGTGACGAGTTCACGCGCCAGGAAGTCTAGCAAATCCACATGGGACGGCCGTGCGGATTCCCAATCATCCACCGGCTCGACCAGGCCCCAGCCGAGGTAGCGCTTCCAGACGCGGTTCACCAGCACGCGGGCGAAGCGTTCGTTGCGCGGATCGGTGACGAGCGCCGCGAGTTTCTCGCGCGGGTCGTTGTCCTTGCGCAAGACGCCCGCGGGGAGGTCTTCGGACGCGAGTTTGGGGAACGGCCAGCGCGGCTCGACCTTGCTGCCGGGCTTGAGGGTGACCTTCACCTTTTTGCCCAGAACGATGTTGGCGTTGGTGGGGATGGAACTGCTCAAAGGCACGGGCTGCGGTTCGCGCCGGAGCATCGCGGCGAGGCTGAAGAGTTGTTCCTGCTTGAAGTCGTGGTAGGGCGCGTCGTGGCACCGGGCGCACTGCATTTGCATGCCGAGGAAGGCTTGCGCGACGATCTGGGCCTTCTGCGCCATCGGCACGTCGTTGTCGGTGGCCATGCTGAAGCCGGCGGGGCCGCCGTAGTACAGGCTGCCCTCCATCAGGATGAGCTCGGTGGCAAAGCGGTCTATCGGCTTGTTGTCGGCGAAGCTGTCGTGCAGCCACCATCGGAACGGGCCGGTGTTGTTGAGCATCGGCTTGAGGATGCCGGGGTTCTCGGCGAGCACGTCCTGCCAATAGCCGACCCAGTGGTCGGCCCAGCCGGGCTCGGCGAGCAGCCGGTCGATGGCGCGGGCGCGGCGGTCCTTGCTCTTGTCGCGCGCGAAGGCGTCGAGCTGCTCGGGCGTCGGGATGACGCCGAGGATGTCGAGCGTGACGCGGCGGAGGAAGGCGTAGTCGTCGGCAAGAGGAGCGGGTTGGACAGAGGCGGAACGAAGTTTGGCGTCGATGAAGGAATCGATGGAAGTGAGTTGAGAGGAGTTTGTGTTGAGAGTTGAGAGGTGCGCGCGGGCGAGTTCGTGACGATGGGTCCAGTATTTGGCATCGTCGGCGGAGGCGAGCTGACGGCGTTGTTTGTCTTCGGCTTTCCAAACGGCGATGCGCTCGGCGGCGTAGGGGATCCAGCCCTCTTCGGTGAGCCAGACTTTGCGCTTCGGGCTGAGGAGGCGGAACGATTCGCCATCGCCGGTGGAGAAGCTCACGGAGAGTTCGCCCAGCTCGGGGCGGCGGCCTTTGGTGCCGACGAGAGCTTCGAGCACAAACGTGTGCGGGCGGCCGTCGGCGACGAAGTCTGTGAGGCTCTCCAATTGCCCCGGCTGGAGATAG
>CAZZAQ010000804.1:0-2721 GCA_964652165.1 uncultured Bifidobacterium sp. | reverse complement strand
CGTCCTCCTCGCCGCCCTCTGCGCCGGTTCGGCGAATGCGGCCCAACCGGAATACGATCTCCTCATCCGTCACGGGAGAATCATGGATGGCTCCGGCAATCCGTGGTTTTACGGCGACATGGCCGTCAAAGGCGATCGCATCGTCGCCCTCGGACGCATCGACGGCGAAGCCAGGAGGGTCATTGATGCCACGGGGCTCGTCGTCGTGCCGGGATTCATCGACATCCATTCCCACTCGGACTGGACGTTGCTCGAGGACGGAAACGCGCAAAGCAAGATTCGCCAGGGCGTCACCACGGAAGTCCTCGGCGAATCGGGATCCGTCGGCCCGTTCAAAGGCAAGCTGGTGCCGCGGCCCGTCTCGGTTGGCAACAAGCCGGCGCACATCCGCACCATTGCCGAATACTTCGCGGCTATCGAGCGGTCGGGGGTTTCGGTCAATGTGGCGACGTACGTCGGTCAGGGCAACGTCTGGCAGTGCGTCATGGGAGATTCTTTTGCGCGACCGGACCCGGCCGCGTGGCAACGAATGAAGGAACTCCTGGCCGAGGCGATGAACGACGGCGCCTTCGGCCTTTCGACGGCGCTGATGATGCCGCCCAGTTCGCTCGCCACGACTGAGGATCTGATCGGGCTGTGCAGCGTCGTGCGCGAGCACGGCGGCATTTATTCCACGCACATTCGCGACGAGGGACTCGGCGTCTTCGACTCCGTGAAAGAAGCGATTCAAATCGGCGAGCGCGCCGGGGTCCCGGTGGACATCCTGCACCTGAAGATCGCGGATGAAAAATATTGGGGCCGGATGAAGGAGGTCGTGGCGCTGATTGACGAGGCGCGGCGGCGTGGTGTGAACGTGCAGGCGAACGTTTATCCCTACACGCGCGGCAACAACGATCTCGTCAGCATCATTCCGCCGTGGGCGCACGAGGGCGGGCGTTCGAATCTGCTGGCGCGCCTGAAAGATCCGGCGCAGCGCCCGCGATTGAAGCGGGACATCCGGGAAGGCGTCTCCGGCTGGTACAATCACTACACCGCTGTGGGCGGCGATTGGCGCCGCATGCTCATCAGCGCCAACAATCCCTACAAGGGCCTCACGATGGACCGCGTGATTGCGATGAAGAGCGAAGGCCAATCGCCGCCGCCCGAGCCGCTCGACGTGTTGTTCGATCTGCTCATCGAGCAGGACGGATCCATCTCCACGGTCTACGCCCATCACACTGAGGAAGACATGAACCTGGCGTTGAGCCAGCCCTGGTGCTCGATCGGCTCGGATGGTTCCGCGCTGGCGGCCGAAGGGCCGCTGCGACGCGGCAATCCGCACCCGCGCAACTTCGGCACGTTCCCCCGGGTGCTGGGCGTCTACGCGCGCCAACGCGGTTTGCTCCGGCTGGAAGATGCCGTGCGCAAGATGACTTCGCTCAACGCCGCGAAGCTGGGAATTCGCGACCGCGGCTGGCTCCAAGCCGGGGCTATTGCGGACATCACGATCTTCGACGAGAAGCGAATCGTGGACCGCTCGACCTACGAGGACCCCTTTCACTACAGCGAAGGCATCGAATACGTCATCGTCAACGGCCAGCTTGTCCTCGACCGGGGCACGCACACCGGCGCGCGCCCCGGCCGTCCGTTGCGGCATCGGAGTGGGCAGCAGTAATCAGTAATCAGTGTTCAGTATTCAGTGTGCAGTAATCAGTAGACAGCTCCGGTCCCCGGCACAGAACACTGAATACTGAACACTGATTACTGACCCCTGCTGTTCCGCCCAGCCAGCAACTCGGGCCGCAACACCAGCGCCTTCTGCGCCGCGCTCCACTCCTGGAGCCGGCGGCTCCACTCGGCAACGTGCTCCGGGAATTTCGCGGCGAGGTTGGTTCGCTCCTCCGGGTCGGTTTCCAGGTCGAACAGCTTTGCGCGCGCCGAGCCGAGTTCAAGCACCACTTTCCACCGGCCGTCCCGCGCGCCGGCCAGCGGCATCGAGTAGTCGGTGAAGAACAGCGCGGCGCGTTCGACGGACGCAAGGAGCGACGCGCCTTGATATGCCTGCGGCGCATCCAAGCCCAGCAGGTCGAGCAGCGTCGGCGCCAGGTCGAGGAGGCTCGCGGCGCGCTTCACGCGGACCGGCTCGAGGCAGGCGCCAGGCAGGGCGACGAGGAGCGGCACGCGCACGTTCTCTTCGTGGATGAACAGTGTGTGGCCAAAGTTGCCTTCGTGCTGGCCGAAGGCTTCGCCGTGGTCGCCGTAGATGACGAACAGCGTGTTCGTGTCGAGGCCGCGCTGCCGCAGGCCGTCGAGAAACTTCCCGAGCGCCGCGTCGCCGAAGTGCAGCGCGTTACGGTAGCTGTCCAATTCGTCGCGCTCGGGAAACGGGCCGGGTGCAGGCGTCGCGTAGGGGTGATGCCCGGCGATGGGCAGGTAGTGGAGAAAGAACGGTTGCTCGCGCGGCCGTGAATCGATCCATGCCAGCATCCGGTCCACCGTGGCCGGTTCGTCCACGCCGAAACTGGAGTTGAAGTTGCCGCTGATGTTGCCGGCGTCCGCGAGCGTCTCGAATCCCCGCCGCCGCACGACCTCGTTCATGCCCAGGTAATCGAAGCGCCCGGAATGAAACAGCGCCGTCCGGTAGCCTGCGTTTGCCAGCACTTGCGCGATGGCCGGGGTGCGCACGCGCGCATAGTCCTCCGCTCGCGTGTCGAACGCCGGGTAGCGCGAACAGAGCACGGA
>CAZZAQ010000803.1:0-2722 GCA_964652165.1 uncultured Bifidobacterium sp. | reverse complement strand
CCCGTCCAGGCCGGCGCACTCGTCCACTTCGTTGAAGTGCGGCAACGCCTGGCCCGCGAACAGGAGGCGGCCGGTGCGAGCGGATTTCACGGGCGGGCGTTCCACGTTGTTGAGCAGGCCCTCGGCCAGGTCGCTGGCGGGCGTGAGTTCCTTCAAGCCCTGCTGGTATTGAATGCCGATGGTGGCGCAGCCAAATTCGTCGGCCAGACGCATGGCGGCGACGTACATCCGGCATTGCTGCAGCGTTTGCTTCTCGGTCAACTCGGATTCGTCATCGCGGCCCCAGGCGAACTTCATCCCCCGCTTCTGAAGCCAGCGCAAGACGCCGCGCGCCTCCGCGTCGCCGACGCGGAGGGTCTCGGCATACAGAGTGGATTGGCTAAGGCGTTCCTTGAAGACGCCGGTGGGGTGGAGCAATTCGTCGGGCAGGATGGCATTGTACATCCCCATGCAACCCTCATCGAACACGCCCATGATCGCCTTGCGCCGGCGAAATTCGCGGGCAAAACCCCGCCCGAGCCGCTCCTCCGCAGGCGGAAGGGCAAGCGAGTCGAGGTCCCGGACATGGCCCTGGTCGTGATTGACCGTGCCCGTCGCGAGCCATTCGCGCAGGCCGGCGCGAAACTTCGCATCCTTGAATGTTTCGCTCCAAAGCGTGCTGTAGCGGATGCCGGCTTTTGTCATCGAGCCATTCAGGTTCAACATGCCGACGAGGCCCGGCCAGGCGCCGCTCCAGTTGGCGACCGTGAGGATGGGCCCGCGATGAGTAAACAACCCGGGAAGGACGTGATGGCTGTATTGCCAGACGCTTTCGGCGACGAGGAGCGGGGCTGCCGGGTCGAGCTTACGGAAGACGTCCATGCCCATTTTTTGAGAATCGATGAAGCCGTGGCGTTTGGCCGGGTCCCAGGCGTGCGCGCGGACCAACGTCCAGCCTTGGGCCTTGAGGGCGCGGGCCAGCGCGGCTTCCATCCGGGCCTGCTCAGGCCAGCAGGTCTGGTTGGCACAAAGCCGCAGATCGCCGCTGGCGACAAGATGGGCGTGGCGAATCTTAAGCGGCGCAGGTGTTTTCATTCGTGGACTGTCGGGACGGTAACGCCCAACAGCGGGCAGACAAGCTTGCAGTTGCGCGAAACCGACAATCGGGTGATGTCCTGTCAGATTGTTGCTTGCAATCGGGCGGCAAGCGCACGAGATGCCAAGTCAAGAAAGCGATTGAGCGACTAAGAAGTCTGACCTCCGGTTTGCACTCGGAATCTTCTGCTCAAACAGGCCGGGCACATGCAATTTGATGCACCCCGCTGTTTGTGGACCAGGCCATGAACGACTCCGCTGTCAGCGTAGAATTTTTGGGCAATCAGGTCGAAGAACTGAGCATCTGACGTGTGATACCTACGAAAGACGGCGTAAGCGATATGATCCGCCATTTGAACAAGTCGTGATGCTTTTGAGTTCACGAATAGCGGCGTGTCGGCGAGGTTCCGAATCACGCCCCATTTGGTTCCCAGTGTTCGGAAATTACGCGCCATCTGTTGAAGTGTAGTCTCGTGGACGCTGTCGTCCAAAATGATCAGGCCCCGTTGTCGATCTCCCTCAGCCCTAAACTTTGACAAGTAAATGTCAAAACGACTGCACAAATCTTCAAATGCCAACGCCATCGGGTCTTCTCCGGGGTAAGAAGACTTATGGATTGCACAAGCAAAAGCTCTCGCGGTGTCAAAGCTCTTCGCCAGCACCTGGAGAACAGCCTTAATAATGCCTTTTGCTTCCTCTTTGGACATCTTATCCCACGGCGCCGTGCGTCTCGCAAAGATTTCGGAGGCGTGGAATTCAACTGCGTGAGGGTCAGATGGCGCGATGCTTTCAGCAAGCTTGTCGAGTTCTCGTGTGATGAAGTCGCATTGGGCCTCAAAGACGGAAACGCCGCCAAGAACAAGGAATTCTTCATCCTTGTTGTTTGCGGAACCTGCATCATCGAGGTAAAGCAAATGCATCTCCAAAACAAAAAGATTGCAGCCGGGTGGACTTTCGCCCAGCGAACCGCGTGTGCAGCTCTCCCAACCGCAAATAAAGCATCGGCATTCCCGGCTATTTTGTCAAGGGGATTACCAATTCAGGGGGTTACCAGTTCAAAAATCCCTCGACTCTCCACAGGTGATCCGGGATGCCTTCCGTTTGCGCCGGCGTTAGTTTGTGCGCCGAGTGGAGGCGGTAGCAGTTGAAGCACGCGATGTCGGGGCGCGGCCCATTGGGCATCCACCTTGAGTCTCAAGGGTTAAACTCGTCCCAATGCTCCTCGACAAAGCGGCGGATTTGCTCGCGACGGCCGCCGAGTATCGCGGCGAAGTAAAGGTTCGGCGGCACCGTCAAGCCGAAAATCAGAGCCAACAGGTCCAGGAATATCGAGCCGGTGACATTCATCGAGAAGTTGAAGATCACCGAGCAGCATGCCAGCAGCAGGACGCAATGGAGGTAAATGGCATTGCGCGAGTACGAAGTGCAGCCGCCCCAAACCTTCAACAATTGGCTGCCGTTCAACTTTCTGAGTTCGGGTACGAACCAACCGAAAAGCGCGCCAGTCTTCATGCAGGTGCGCGGAGGGTATTCCAAACAGCCCGCCAGGCAAGCACTGGATGGCCTGCAGTGGAAAACCGGGCGCATCTCACTATCTTGCAACTCTCATTAGCACCGGGCTTCAGCCCGGTGAATTGGGCGGGCGCGG
>CAZZAQ010000802.1:0-2731 GCA_964652165.1 uncultured Bifidobacterium sp. | reverse complement strand
CCGGATGTGTTCGAGGCTGCTGAGGGTCTTGATTTTGCTCTCGTCGTAATTGTGCTTCTTCGCGTCAGACATACTTCGTGAAGGGAAGTATTCAGAAGCGGCGCGGCGCTTGCCAACTGGAAAGATGCGCGGCCGGCGGAAGGGACGCATCCTGACACTGCTATGACTTGGACGGTAGGGACGGCGCGCTGCGCCGTCCGCGCCGCGTTGAGCGGCGCAACGGGGAGGCGAAGGGTGTCCGTTCCGCCCGCTCTGCGCGGGCGGGGCCATCGCAGCGCGATGGCCCTACCAGTCATAGCAGTGTCTGGATGCGACCCCTTCACTTAAGCGCGGGGATAACGGTTTGACTCGCCGTCCTGCGGGCAGTACACTTCAGCCGCATGCTGGCCACCCAACCGAGCGCGGTCGCTGACCCCAATCCTGCCACTCCCTCCGCGGAATCCAGGCTGGCGTGGAAACGGCTCATCGCCCCGGCCGAACCGTTCCTTCAAGCCGTGGTGGACCGCGTCAGGGAACAGATCAGCGCCTTCGAGCGCGACATTGCCGTTTACGCCGAATACGCGCTGACCAACCAGGGCAAGCAACTCCGGCCGGCGCTGGTCGCCTTGAGCGGCGGCGCCACGGGCAAGGTCAACGATCAACACGTCCTGGCGGCGGTCATCATCGAGATGGTGCATCTGGCGACGCTGGTGCATGACGACGTGATAGATGAGGCGCGCATCCGCCGGGGCCGCCCGACACTCGCGGCGCATTGGGGCAACGAGATTTCGGTGCTCCTGGGGGACTGCCTCTTCGCCCACGCCCTCAAGCTGGCTGCCAGTTTTCCGACCACCGAACTGTGCAGGGCCGTCTCGGCCGCCACCAACACCGTCTGCTCGGGCGAGATTTTGCAGACCCAGCGCCGGAGAAATTTTGAACTTTCCCGCGCGGAGTATTTCAAAGCCATACAGATGAAAACCGGCGAGCTGTTCGCTCTGTCGTGCGATCTAGGCGCGTACTTGAGCGGAGCCGGCGCCGTGCCACGGACGGCCTTGCGCCATTACGGAATGGCGATCGGCACGGCCTATCAAATCTACGATGACTGCCTGGACCTTTTCGGGTCGGAGGCGGTCGCGGGAAAGTCCCTCGGCACCGACCTCGCCAAGGGCAAGCTCACCCTGCCGGTCCTGATCGCCCTGGAACGCGCCCCCATTCCGCAGCGCTCCGAGCTGACCGTGATGCTCCAGCAGTGGGATTCCTGCCGGTTCGCCTCGCTGCTGGGCGTGCTTCGATCCCGCGGCGCGCTCGAAGGCTCCTGCGAAGTCGTGCACGAACACCTTGCGACCGCCCGCCAGAAGCTGGCCGCTTTGCCCGACTCTCAGAGCCGCCAGGGCTTGTCGGCGCTGGTGGACTATCTGGCCGACCAGGCCGACGCACTGGCCTTACCTGCTTGAAGGACGACCCGATGAGCCAACCCGCCCGATTGGAAGCGCCCGAAGTGGCCGAGGAAGCTCTGGCCGAAGAGCGGCCGGGCGGCGCCCCGGCGGTCGATTCGCCTTCGCCCGACTCGGAGGCTGCGGACCTCGTCCTGGTCCAGCGCGCCCAGCAGGGCGACATGCCGGCTTACGACGAGTTGGTGCGCCGCTACCAGGAGCGAGTCTACGCGACCATCTACCACATGACGGGCAATCACGAGGACGCCGGCGACCTGGCGCAGGAGACGTTCATCAAAGGTTACACGGCGCTGAAAACGTTCAAGGGCGATTCGAGCTTTTACACGTGGGTCTATCGGATCGCCGTCAACAAAACGATCAATTTCGTCAAGCAACGCAGGAACAAGTCCCACCTCAGCCTCAACGGCTTCGATTTCCATGCCGAGCACGATCCTGGCATGGTCAATCTGGTCTCGGACAAGACCCCGCGGCGCGAGGCCGGGCTGAGCGAACTTCAGGAGCAGCTCAATGCCGCGATGCAGAAGCTCTCGCCCGTTCACCGCCTGGTGGTCGCTCTGCATGACGTGCAGGGGCTGCCTCACGAGGAAATCGCCACGATCATGGATTGCAACATCGGCACGGTGCGCTCGCGGCTCTTCTACGCCCGGCAGCAGTTGCAGGCCCTCCTGTCCGATTACTTGAAATGATATGAAACCGCAAAACACCAGCCAGGACGAGCTGCAGCGCGCGCTCGCGCTCAAGCGCCACGAGCAGCCTCCGCGGCAATTCTTCAAGCGATTCGCCGAAAAGGTCATGGACCGCCTCCAAAACCCGGAGCCGCCACCGGAGCCGACGCTGATGCAGCGGCTCGGCCTGGACTTCGACACCAAGCCGGTTCTGATTTGTCTATCGGGCTTGGCGATCTGCGGCCTCCTGGCGTTTGGGTTGATTCTGTCGCGCAGTATGAAGGCGCCGCCGCCTAATCCAGCGGATCCTCTCGGGCAGCGGCCCATTCATGGGAGCGCCGGGGGGTTGGACAGCCCTGGACTGATGCCCACCCCGCCCGTCAACCAGGAGGCATCCGGGGGCGGTGGCGAACCTATCACCATCGCACCCGACTCGGGGCATCGAATTCCGCCTCGTCCTCGCCCTGCCGATGCCCTGCCCGGCAACCCGGGCAAGTAAGCCATCTCATAAATGGTAGGGCGCGTCGCTCCGCGCGCGCCGAGGCGTCCTCTTTTTTGGGAACGCCAGCCAGTTTCAGTTCGTGCGACGGCGCGCGCGGAGCGACGCGCCCTACCACTGGTCATTTCTCGAAG
>CAZZAQ010000801.1:0-2734 GCA_964652165.1 uncultured Bifidobacterium sp. | reverse complement strand
CAATGGCCGCCGCGGCAAGGGCATTGAGCTGTTCAGCGTCAAGGTCGGCAAAAACACGAGCTCGATTTCTCTCTGCGCCCGTTTCCGCGACAGCACGGCCATCCCCGACCGCATCCGCAGTGACACCCCGCCAGGCGCCACCGTGAGCGATGACTACTGCGACCGTCAGGACGGACAGGTGACACTTGGCCTGCCCGATAACGGCCGCTTCCGCCTGGACATGAAGAAGTTCGACCTCAATAACCGTAAGGGGATACTGGACTTCACCTCCTGCGCCGATTCCAGTTGCGCCTTCAACGGGATCGTACAGACCGACGTAAGCTTCCAGAGCACAATCGAGTACTTTGATCTGGGTGGAGGGGTTTTTGTTGCCGGACCTGCCCCAGAAAGTGAGCTTAACTTCCGCACTCTGGCCCTGAACGATGTTCGATTCTTCTCCCTACGGGTGGGCTATGACGCCGGGGATGGATTCAGACGCGTGGTGGGATTCAACAACGAGACTGAGCCCTTCGACATTTTCCGGTGCCCGGGCGCCAGCCCTGCGGAAGTGGTTTGCACGGCCGCAGACGTGAATGGCACCTGCGTCAAGTGGACCGTCACAGGGCACCAGGCGTGCCTTAAGCGCGCGATCGACAGGGGTGGAAATATCTTTGTGGTGGACGGCTTGTACAACCTCGACTTTCTACTGACGCTGACGGCCCAACCCTAGCCGCTATCTCGGTCAGGTGGTAGCCGGGCTACACACGTTACCGCCCGCTGCCCGGCGGCGAAAGGGGCTGCGGAAAAGAAACGAGACAGAGATACGACTTCTTGCCCACATGAGAACGATTGAGGACAACAACGGCAACGGGAATGTGGAAGCGCGGCAAGCGCCCGGCCGGGCGCCTGCTCCCTCCCGCGGGGAGGCGGCTTCCGCGGCCGTCCAGTTGCACCCGGCATGGCGCGCCTTTTTGTTGCTGTGCCAGGAGCTACGGCATGGCGAGATCGAAAAGCTCAAGATCCAGGACGGATTGCCTGTTCTCGCCGAGCAGGTACGCATCAAGGTGAAGTTCGCTCCGTAGTCTGGAGCGCGAGTCGAACCCTGAAGATTCGCCTCGGCTGACCGAAGCTCTCGGAGGCCGTCGCGCCGGGCCCACCCGCCCGGCCGGCGGCCTCTGCGTTTTTTGGCACGTGAAATCGAGTCTCTAAAGGAGGTTGTTATGCGTAAGCTTTGGCTCTTGGTACTGGTTTCGGCTCTGGTAACGCTTACGGTGGGCTTTGGGAAGCCTGGCGGAAGCAGCGGTTCAATGCTCAGCCTCTGCGCCCTGTTCGGCGACAGCACGACCATCCCCGACCGCATCCTCAGCGACGGCAAGGGGAACTACTGCGACCGGCAGGACGGACAGGTGACACTTGGCCTGCCCGCTAACGGCAGATTCCGCCTGGACATGAACAAGTTCGACCTCAATAACCGTACGGGGATACTGGACTTCACCTCCTGCGCCGATTCCAGTTGCGCCTTCAACGGGATCGTACAGACCGACGTAAGCTTCCAGAGCACAATCGAGTACTTTGATCTGGGTGGAGGGGTTTTTGTTGCCGGACCTGCCCCAGAAAGTGAGCTTAACTTCCGCACTCTGGCCCTGAACGATGTGCGCTTCGTCTCCCTACGGGTGGGCTATGCCAGCCAGGATGGATTCAGACGCGTGGTGGGATTCACCAACGAGACTGAGCCCGCCGACATTTTCCGGTGCCCGGGCGCCAGACCCGCCGAGGTGGTTTGCACGGCCGCCGACGGCAGCGGGACCTGCGTCCGGTGGACCGTGACCGGCCGCCAGGCATGCCTGAAGCGGGCGCTCGACAAAGGTGGAAATACCTTTGTGGTGGACGGCTTGTACAACCTCGACTTTCAGGTGACGCTGACGGCCCAACCCTAGCCGCTATCTCCGTCAGGTCGTAGCCGGGCTACCGTCCGCCTCCTGCCTTTTCGTTGAGGTGCCCGTGCGGCTGGTAGCCCATGGGCTTCTTGGTCAGGTCCTTGAAGAGGGTCTCCAGATAACGGTCGGTGGTGATGAACTGCCAGGTCCAGGAGTCGTACTTGGCCAGAACTTTTTCCAGCTTGAGCTGATCCAGCGTTTTGCCTGCCTTGACGCCGCGCTCGACGATGGCCACGCTGTCCAGGATCATGGCCAGGAACTTCTTCAAATCGTCGGGCGTAGCCAGCGGGCCGTGGCCGGGAATGATCTTCACGCCGGGCTTCGCCTCGCGCAACACCTGCTCGGTGGCCGCGATGTAGCCTTTCACGGAGCCGCCGCCGTCCAGGTCAATGTAGGGAAACATGCCGTTGAAGAAGTTGTCGCCCATGTGGATGACGTTGGACTGCGTGAAGTAGACCATCGTGTCGCCGTCGGTGTGGGCGTGCGGCGTGTGGATGCCGCGGATGTCTTCGCCGTTCAGATGCACGGTGGCGCGCTCGCTGAAGGTGATGATGGGCAGGGCGTGCGGCGGCGCGGGCGTGTTGGGCTGGTTGTCGAAACTGGTGTCCTCGGCCATTCGTTTGCGCACGTTTTCATGCGCCAGGATGGTGGCGGTTCGGCCAAACACTTTGTTGCCGTGGGTGTGGTCGCCGTGATAATGCGTGTTGAGCACGAAGCGCACCGGTTTGGGCGCAATGCCCTTCAGTGCAGCTTCGATCTTGGGCACCAGCGGCTCAAACTGCGAGTCCACCAGCATGGTGCCGTCTTCGCCCACGCTC
>CAZZAQ010000800.1:0-2738 GCA_964652165.1 uncultured Bifidobacterium sp. | reverse complement strand
GGCGCCGGCGACCGGCAAATACATTTTCTGGATCGCGACCGACGACCAAGGCTACCTCTACCTGAGCACTGACGAAAGCCCCACAACCCGGCGCCTCATTTGCGCCGAGCCGCAGTGGGGCGGCGTGCGGGAATGGGACGGCAACCTGGAACGGCGCACCAACGCGACGGCAATTTTCCCGGCGATGAACCCGAACCTGCCGGCCAACCGGTCGGATTACGCCTATGGCGCCATCACGCTCAACGCCGGGCAACGGTATTACATCGAAGGCTTGCAGGCCGAAGGGTCGGGCGGAGACAACATCGCGGTCGGGTGGCAATTGCCTGACGGCACGTTGGAGCGGCCGATCCCCGGCGTTCGGATGGCGCCTTATGGGCTGGGCCCGCCGGTCATCTCGCAACAGCCGGCCAATTCCTCCGTCATCGAAGGCGGCCCGGTGTCGTTCACCGTGCGGCTTCAGCGGATGCTGGGCGCGACCTTTCAATGGCGGCGCAACGGGGCGGTCCTTCCAGGGGCGACCAACTTCAGTTATCTCATTCCGGTCGTGTCGCTGGCCGACAGCAATACCAGCTACTCCTGCTCGATTACCAATTCGTACGGCGGCACGAACAGCGCCAGCGGAATCCTCACCGTCATCCCCGACTCGGTCGCGCCGACGATCAACACCGTCGGCAACATTGGCGAACCGCAAGTCGTATTCGTCGTCTTCTCCGAACCGGTCGAGGCGCTTTCGGCAACGAATATTGCAAACTACGCAATCACCGGCGGCGTTTCCACGGTGACCCTTGCCCGCGCGGGCTTCGGAGCGGACAACCGGACCGTGATCCTCACTACGACAACCCTGCTCGCTCCCGGCGTCACCTATACGCTCACGGTGAACAACGTCCGCGACCGCGCGACGACGCCCAACACGATACTGCCCAACTCGCAGCGCACCTTTTCGCTCATCGTCCGGCCGCTGGATATCAGTTATCTCTCGTTGCCGCGCGAGCCGATCGGGCCTTCTTCACGGCGGCACGGGGTAATCATTTCGGAGGTGATGTTTCATCCCACCAATCGCGCTGACGCGAAGAACCTGGAGTTCCTCGAAGTCTACAACTCGCAGCCGTGGTTCGAGGAACTGGGCGGGTGGCGCATTTCGGGGGCGATCGACTACACGTTCCCCTCGAACACCGTCCTGCCCAGCAAGGGCTTCATCGTCGTGGCGGCAAATCCGACGGACTTCAAATCAGTTTACACCGTCGTGCCGGCCAGCAACGTCTTCGGCCCGTTTCTTGGCTCGAACGGCCTTCAAAACAGCTCGGGAACGCTGCGCCTTCGCAACAAAGCCGATGCCGTACTCTTCGAAATGCATTACACGGGCGACCCGCCGTATCCCGCCGCGGCCGATGGCGGCGGCCATTCACTGGTGCTCGGCCGCCCGAGCTACGGCGAACGCGACGCGCGGGCGTGGATGGCCAGCGAGTCGGCTGGCGGAACCCCGGGCGCGGCGGACGTGCCGACCGGAAACACGTTTCGCAATCTGCTGCTCAACGAAATCCTGGCGCACACCGACCCGCCCAACGTGGACTATATCGAGCTGCACAACTACGGCATCTCGTCGCTCAACGTCAACGGCGTGATCCTCACGGACGATCCCAGCACGAACAAGTTCGTCATCACGGGGGCCATCGGCAACACGATCATCCCGGCGCGCGGTTTCCTGGTGTTGACCGAGGCGCAACTGGGCTTTGCGCTCTCGGCGAGCGGCGAGACCATTTTCCTCAAGCACCCCAGCGGCCAGCGCGTGATCGATGCCCTCAAATTCGAGTCGCAGGAGAACGGCGTGCCTCTGGGCCGCTACCCCGACGGCGCCAACGCCTGGACCCGCCTGGCCGCGCCGACGCCCGGCTCGAACAACGCGCCTTACAAGGCGACCCAGGTTGTCATCAACGAACTCATGATCGATCCCGCCAGCGGCGATGAGAACGACGAGTTCGTCGAACTGCACAACCGCGGCGCCAACTCGGTCCACGTGGGCGGCTGGCGGCTGCGTGATGGGATTTCGTTCAACATCCCACAGGGCACGATCATTCCGGCGAGCGGCTACCTGGTGGTCGCGAAGAACGCCGCGCATCTCAGGGCCAATTACCCCGCGCTCGGCACCGTCAACTGCCTGGGCGATTACTCCGGCGTCCTCGCCAACAACGGCGAGCGCATCGAACTGAATTTCCCCGACGAACTCGTCAGCACCAACGCTCTTGGCCAGCTTCGGACGAATACGATCCATGTCGCCATCGACGAGGTGACCTACGGCCCGGGCGGTCGCTGGGGACGCTTCGCCGACGGCGGCGGGAGCAGCCTGGAGTTGCGCGACGCCCGTTCCGACCGGCGGTTGGCGCCCAACTGGGCGGACAGCGACGAGTCGGCCAAGAGCGCCTGGTTCACCGTCGAGCCGACCGGCACGATGGACAACGGTTACGCGGACGCCAACCAGCTTCACGTCACGCTGCTGGGCGAAGGCGAGGCGCTGATCGACGACATCGAGTTGATTCCCGCCGGCAGCACGAATGTGATCGGCAACGGCACCTTCGAGACTGGCATCGGCGGTTGGGTGTTCCAGGGAAATCACGCCCGGACAAGCTGGGAGCCGGCGGCCGGTTACAACAGCGCCCGCTGCCTGCGCGTGCGCGCTTCGGGCCGAGGCGACACCGGCCCAAACCGCGTCCGCACACAACTGCCTTACACGCTGGCGGCCG
>CAZZAQ010000799.1:0-2740 GCA_964652165.1 uncultured Bifidobacterium sp. | reverse complement strand
AGGCTGGCCGGCCCTCAGCCCCACAAACCAACCGATCCAGTTGAGCTCGCCAGAAAGTGAGATGCGCCCCCACTCAAATCCGCCCGCCAGCGGGTTCAGTTCGACGCGGGCACCGCGGCCGGAAGCTGATCTTGAAGGATCGCCCGCAGCAATGCGAATTGAAGGTCGAACACCTTGCGCAATTCCGCGTCCGGAACGACGTCGCCGGTGACGCCCATCAAGGGATCGGCGAAGCGCGAGCCGAAGCCAATTGCCACGACGGCGCCCTTGCCGCGGCGGGCGACGGCGCCCACCGGCTTGCCGTCCAGATGGAATAGCGCCTGGCCGCCGAAAATTTCGTGAGCAGCCTCGACCGGCACGGCAGGCCAACCGGCGGTGTTCGAGAGCATTCCCTTCTGAGCGGGCAACGGCCTCTGTGAAAGCTGGAACGGCTCAAGCAGCGCGGCGGCCGTGGACTTTTCATTCGCCGGCGAATCGAGGATGAGGAGCTTTCCACCGCGTTCGACGTACCGAACAAGCGCGTCGCGGTAGTCCGTACTCAGCGACTTCGTCGGGTAAAAGAAGACGACAAGATCGCCCTGCGCCACATCCACTCCTGCGCGGCGTTTGATGAAATAGCCGAGCCGCAGAATCCAGCGCTCGAAAATGCCGAAACCGTCGGCCTTGCCGGCGATGAACCCGCCTTTGGAAAGCGGGCCATCGCAAACGGTGCGATCGATTGAAACCCAGGTCAACGGGCGCACCGGCTGGGGTTCGGGCAGCGCCCGGCTTTGATGGGCGAGCAGCGCCAGGCTCGTTGCACCCCAGCCGAAGAGAGCGGCGGCGAATGTGAGCCGGGGGGCGCTTGGCAGCTTGAAAGACGCGAATAGAGTCCAGATCGATAACACTGCACCAATCAGCAGGAGAATCAGACGCGGATTGCCGAGGCGATCCTGGCGGTTGAGCCATTCGAGCATTCCGAGGAACAGCTCCGCCTTGCCCGGCTCGAACGCGCTGAAGTTGGAGAAAATCGTCGAGTCCGTGAACGCGAGCACGCGCCCTCGGTCGTGGCGCGCGGCCCAGAGTTGCACGAACGCCCCGGAGCGCATCGCGGCGTGGTCCACCGCCTGCGGGTAATAGTTGTTGGCGTGGTAATCCGCCATCGAGTTCTTGAGACCGGTCGAAACGATCACGCCGCGCCCCGAGCCGCCTCGCACATCCAGCGAGCAGGAGGTGGCGAAATCAAACTCGCGCAAGTGTTGCAGGACTGGATGGCGCACGAGGGGCGGTTTGTAGAACTGGTCGAAGAACGATTGCACTCCGAACAGGCAGTCATAGCGGAACTCGAACCCGAACCGTCGAGTAATCGAATTGAGGTAGTAGCTGGTGTTGAACACGTCGGTGTGTTCGCCGATGAACAGCACGCTGCCGCCGCGCCCGACGAATCGGACCACGGCGTCGATTTCCGCGGGTTGATAGCGTTCCGTGGGGACCTTGAGGATGAGCACGTCGAGGGCGGCGAGGGCGGCATCCGTGAACGTGTTCGTCAGTCGCGACATTGTGTAGTAGCGCGAACAGTAGTCGTAAAGGCAGGCGTAGTTGTAGCCGGAGAGGTGCCCGTACCACTCGGTGTCCATCGGCCGGCCGGTCGGCTCCCAGGTCGAATGGGATTCGTCCACGGCCACCCTGCCCTGCTTCGGCTTGCCGACCGGGTCCCAATGCACCGCCAGGGTGAACACGGCGGCGGTGACGAAGCCCAATGACGAGGCCAGAACCAGCGACCGCCGCGGCGAGGCTGGCGATAGCCCGGCGAACGCCACCCGCATCGGAAAGCGACCAAGCCAGCGGGCGGCGAACAGTGCCAGGGGAAGGAGCAGCAAGAATTGCGGCCACGGGCTCCAGAACTGGTTCATCAGGTTCAGCGGCGTCTCGAACTCCGTACGAAGCGCCCGATGCAGAAACGCGCCGGCCAAAATGCCCGCGCGAAGCGGCAGCCACAGCAAGGTCGCGAGAAGCAACAGCCAAGCAGCTTTCACGGCTGGACTGGTAGCCGCCGACGTGAGGAGGCGGAGTCCGCGCCAGGATTTCCGATCCGCCTCCTCACGTCGGCGGCTACGGACCGCGGCCGAGTCGTTCGTGGCATTTGCCCGGCCCGCAATGCCGAGAACCACTATCGCCAGCCCGCCTGTTACGAAGCAAACGGTGGCGGGGTCGAGAAACAGCTCCCACGTCGCGCCGAGGCGATGGTTCACGCGCATCGTGAACAGCACGAGGTCGGAGCCGTCCGTGGCGGCGTCTGTTCCCAGCAATCGCAGGATGCTCGCGAGAAGATTCGGCAACGGCCAGGGCAAATCGTGCGAACGGGCCGTGGCCTGTTTGTAAACGGCAAGCGCGAGCGACTGGACGAGCAAAATGGTTCCGGCAAGAGAGGTGCCAGAGGAAAGGGCGCGGGCCAATCGCGTCCGCGCCAATTCCAGCAACGCCCCGCACGCCAGCAGCAGCGGAGCGATGCGCGCCGGCCAGGGCAGGACGATGGCGGCGGGCACGAGGCAGAGGAACGTGACCAACGGCAGGACGGCGCGCCCCGGCCCAGACGCAGCCTCAGACGGCGCGCCGGTGGGATCTCTCGGACGCGCGAATTGCGAAAGGCAAACCAGGATCGTGCCTGAGACCACCAATACGAGCCAAACGGCCGGCTGCGACTTAATGAAGTAGTTCTCTCCAAACAGCCACGAACCCGCCAGAAGTGATAGACCTATCC
>CAZZAQ010000798.1:0-2740 GCA_964652165.1 uncultured Bifidobacterium sp. | reverse complement strand
GTAATACCAACAACTGCCGGCCCATTGGGGCATGGTGTTGGTCTCGCGGGTCGCGCCGTCGGGGAGCGTCGTCCACTCCTTCGCGCGGGCCAGCGGCGGATCGCCGGCGGGCGTGGGCTTGTAGTCGGTGAGGTCGGGCGGGCTGAGTGGGAGCGCACTCTCGGGCAACGCCTCATGCTGGCCGCTGCGCCAGACGATGGGAAACGGCTCGCCCCAATAACGCTGCCGGCTGAAGAGCCAGTCGCGGAGTTTGTAGTTGATGGTGCGCTTGCCGAGGCCCTTCGATTCGAGCCAGGCGGTGATTTTCGTTTTGGCTTCGGGAGTGGGGAGGCCGTTGAGAGAAATCTCGGCGTTGTCCGAGTTGATCGCGATTCCTTCACCTGCAAACGCCTTTTGCCCGACGTAAGCGTTTGTGCAGCTATACTCGTCGCGAATCACTTCAATAGGATCATCCCTGAGCGCGGTCACACGAGCCCGTAGCCAATCATCCGGTGGCATCACCACGTTCTGTGTGGTGATGTCGAATTTCAATGCGAACTCCATGTCGCGCTCGTCGTGAGACGGAACTGCCATGATCGCGCCGGTGCCGTAGCTCGCGAGCACGTAGTCTGCGATCCACATGGGGATTCGATGCTGATTGGGCCAGAGCGGATCGTGTGGGTCGATGACGGGATTGACTGCATACGCGCCGGTGAACACGCCAGTCTTCTCCTTCGCCAACTCGGTGCGCTCCAAGTCGCTCTTGGTGGCGGCGAAGGCCTTGTAGTCGGCGACGGCTTTGCGCTGCTTCGGTGTCGTTATCTGGTCAACGAGCTTGTGCTCTGGCGAGAGGACCATGTAAGTCGCGCCAAAGAGCGTGTCGGGCCGCGTGGTGAAGACGGTGATCTGAGATTGGGAATTTGAAATTTGAAATGTGACTTCCGCCCCTTCGCTCCTCCCAATCCAATTCCTCTGCATCTCCTTCAACGAATGGCTCCAGTCGATGCCGTCGAGGTCGTTGAGCAGGCGCTCAGCGTAGGCGGTGATGCGGAGCATCCATTGGCGCATTGGCCTGCGGATGACCGGGTAGCCGCCCACTTCGCTCTTGCCGTCGATCACTTCCTCGTTTGCCAGCACGGTGCCGAGTTCTGGGCACCAGTTCACGGGCGCTTCGCTCACGTAGGCGAGGCGGCGCGCGTCGCGGTAGGCGCGGCGTTTGCCTTCGAGGGTAGGGCCGACCTGCTGGTCGGCCTGGACGCGCGGCAGCGCGTTCCTACCACCCAATTCTGCTGGAACCTTCAGCGTGCTAATCGGCTCGGCTTTGTTCGTCTCCGGGTTGAACCACGAATTGTAAAGCTGGAGAAAAATCCACTGCGTCCAGCGGAAGTAATCCGGGTCGGTCGTGTCGATCTCGCGCGACCAGTCGTAGCTGAAGCCGAGGCTTTGGATCTGGCGCTTGAAGTTGGCGATGTTCGTCTCGGTCGTCGCGCGCGGGTGCTGGCCGGACTTGATGGCGTATTGTTCGGCGGGCAGGCCGAAGGCGTCCCAGCCCATCGGGTGCAGCACGTTGAAACCGCGCGCGCGCCGGTAGCGGGCCAGGATGTCCGTGGCCGTGTAACCCTCCGGATGCCCGACGTGCAGGCCCGCGCCGCTCGGATACGGAAACATGTCGAGGATGTAGCACTTGGGCGGCAGCTTGTCCGCCGTCACCGGCCCCGTCAGGCCGTGGCGTAGAGCGAACGGATGAGCCGCAGGAATATCCTCGCCCGGGTTCCAGGCGCGAAACGTCTGCTGCTCGTCCCACCGCCGCTGCCATTTCGGCTCGATGAGATGAAACGGATACTGTCGACGCGACGACATAGGGGGCGGAGTTTGGGCCAAGGGAGAAGAATTCCAAGCTCCAAGATTGAAAGTTGGATTCGTCGGAAGTCGTAAAACGTGCAAGTAATCAGTAATCAGTAATCAGTGTTCAGTAATCAGTTGCTCCAGCAGCAACGGCTCGCCAAGTCGCCAACTGACCACTGGAAACTGATTACTGAATACTAAAACTCTTTTCCACAGGCGCTCGTTCCTGTTTCAATTCGCGCTCGCATGAAACTGCTGGTCATCGGCTCGGGCGGGCGCGAGCACGCGCTGGTCTGGAAGCTCGCGCAGTCCCCGCACGCCACGCGGCTGTGGTGCGCGCCGGGCAACGCGGGCATCGCCACCGAGCGGCTCGCCGCGAATCAGGCGCCCGTCGAATGTGTCGCCATCGGCGCGGAGGCCTTGCCGGAGCTGCTCGCCTTCGCGCAGGAACAGCGGCCGGACCTCACCGTCGTCGGACCGGACAACCCATTGGCGCTGGGCATCGTGGACCTGTTCCAGAAAAACGGCCTGCGCATCTGGGGGCCGAACCAGCGCGCGGCGCGGTTCGAGGCGTCGAAGGCTTTCTCGCAGCGGTTCATGGAGGCCCATGGCATCCCGACGGCGCGCTCGGGCACGTTCAATGATCCATCGGAAGCCAAGAAGTTCGCGGCGACGCTGGACGGCCGTTGCGCCGTGAAGGCCGACGGGCTGGCGCTCGGGAAAGGCGTATTGCTCACGGGCAGTGTGGCGGAAGCCGAGCAGGCGGTGGACGAAATCATGGTGAGCAAGACCTTCGGCGCCGCCGGCGCAAGCGTGGTCATTCAGGAGTTCCTCGAAGGGATGGAGATTTCGCTGCACGCGATTTGCGACGGCTCGACGGCAAAACTATTCCCGACGTCGCAGGACCATAAGCGCG
>CAZZAQ010000797.1:0-2744 GCA_964652165.1 uncultured Bifidobacterium sp. | reverse complement strand
CAACTGCGAGGTGGTGGTTCCGGTGTACCGGGAGTTGGTAATCAAATTCGTGCCCGCGTGGAGCCACTGGTAGGATAACGGCACGCTTCCCGCCGCCGTGACATTGAACGCAACCGTCGCCCCCGCGATCACATTCGTGCTTTGCGGCTGGGCGGTGATGCTCGGCGGCGTCGGCCCGGTCCAATTGAGCGTCGCGATGCCGCTGCCACTGGCGCCGGCGCGCCCATCGACGGCGATGCGGTAAGTGGTGTTGCTGACCGCCGTGAAGTTGACCCGGCTGATTGGAACTCCCACCGCGAGATTGTCGTTGGCCGCGATGGCCGTCAACGCGTTGACCGCGCTGCCGGTGTACACCGCCAGCAGCGTGTCGAAAGTGCTCCCATATGTGTCCAGAATCCACGGGCCGTTGACCGGGGCGGTCCAGCAAAACCAGACCGAGTTCGTTCCGACGACTCCCGCATGGTTCGGTTCGCCCGATTGCCGCGTGGCGCCGAGCGTAGTCACGGTCGCCGAGCCCGACACCCCGGAAATGGGGAGGCAGTTTGCGAAATGATCGTTCAACGCTGGATTGACGTTCAGTTGAATCCGCCCGAAGGCGCTGTTGAGTCCGCCCACGGCGATGTGGTAGGTCGTCCCCGCGGTGGCGGCGAAGGTGACCAGACTGTTGTTGCCGGCGCCCGAATCGTTATCGCTGGCCAATTTGGTCAGCGCGCCATAAGCCGGCCCGACGTATACCGCCAGCACGGTGTCGAAACTGCTGCCGTCCGTGGTGATGGTCGCCGTCATATCCGAGGGCGCCGTCCAGCGCCACCACACCGAATGACCCGTCGTGCTGCCCGCCAGGTGCAGCGGTTCGCCCGGCTCCAGCGTGGCGTTCGTGTTGTGCCCGAGGGCGCCGGCCGTGATCGTGAGCAACTCGATGGCATTGGTGAAATGATCGTTCACCGGCCGGTTCGTGCCGGTCGGGTTCACATAGTTGATCAGAATCCGCGCCAGGTTGTTCGACTCGTTCGATTCGAGAATGCTGTTGGCCGGATCCACGATGCCTTCCAGCCAATAGCGCCCCGACGGCACGTCGGTCACATCGATCCACTGGTCGAGCAAGCCCGCGCCGTACACGTCCGCATATCCGACCGACAGCCCCTGCACCAGTCCGCCACCGTAAACACCGTTGTTCGGAGAGCCTGGGAGCGACCCGTTGTAAACCGTCAGATCGATGATCGCAAAACTCGTCTTGTCGCCCGAGGCAACGAGGTCGCCGACGCCGTCGTTCACCAGCACGGTGCGCAGGTGGAGGTTGATCCAGTTGTCGAAGTGCAAGTGCCCATGCCCGGGATGGAACGTGAAGGTTCCGGCAAAGCGGTCGTACGTGCTGCCGTCCGCCCGATAGATTCGCTGGGAAACGCCGGCTTCCGTCGAGCTGCCGCGCAGCTCGAGCGGGCCGGTCCCGATGTTGGGCGTCGCGGTCGAAACGCGCATCAGCGTGCGTCCCGGTTGGGTGCCTTCGTTCTGATCCAGATACCAGCCGTAAAGGAAGGAATTCGCCACGCTCGTCCAGACGAACAAGTCCGGCAGCAGGTCGACGCCAAGCCCATTGGGTTGTTCCCAGCTCAAAAACACGAACCCCGACGCGCCGCCCACCCCGCGCACCGAGATGCGGTACGCCGTGCCCGCCACCGCGTTGAACGTCACTTTGCTGCCGCCATTGGTGTCTCCGTTGTCATCGCAGGCCACAGTCGTCAGCGTCGCCAGAGTGCTTCCCGTGTGGACACACAGCAAGGTGTCGAACGCGCTGCCCCCCGTGCGGAACGTCGCAGTCCCGTTCGTGTAAGGCGTCCAGCGATACCAGATCGAGTTGCCCGGATTGGGTTCGCCCACTTCGGACGTTGCGCCGCGATTGCTCCCGCCGGCGCTGCCGAGCGCGCCGGTGATCAATTTCGCCGCGCTGAAGTTGTCGTTGGTGGGCGGCGGCGCCGGCGTGTAGGCGTCCGTCAGGGTCATGTCATCCAGATACCAGCCCTCGTAAGTGATCGAGCTGTCGCTGGAGAACTCGAACTTCAGTTCATGCGTGCCGCCGATGTACGATTCGAGGCTCAGGTTCACCAACTGCCAGCTCGTTCGTGCCTGGTCCGTGGACCACAGTTCGGTCGCATCCACCACCACACGCGCGTAGTCGTAGCTGCTCTCGATCGTCGGAGTCTTGTACCAGAACGACAGCGTGGCATTGGTGTTGCCGGTCAAATCGATCGTGCGCGACAGGTAGGCGATCATGTTGTCCTGGTAACTCGGGTTGCTGCTCGAGTTGGCGTAGCCGGTCGCCGCGCAATACGCCTTGAACGCCCCGCCGTGGGTCCCCTCGCCGCCAAACGCAGAATCCACCCGACCCCAGTAGGCCGGCGTGTCGGACGGATTGGCGTCGCCGGCGATCCAGTTGGCTAAGCCCGCCTCGAACCCTTCGAAAAAGTTGGTCGTAGCCCCCTGCGCCGGCGACGCGAACGCCATCAAGGTGAACACGCCGCAGGCAAACACCAGCCCCTTCAACCGCCGTTCAAGTATCATCATAATAGTTCGCTCCATGACTGATTGATTTCGGGCACGATGGCATGGCCGGGCCGTTTTGCCAAGCGACATCTCCGACGAAATCAGGGCAGGGGCGCATGTCAGTTTTTGAGATGCCCCAACGGGGCCCAATAATCCAGCCCAGGGCAACGCCCTGGGAATCGCCGGTCCGACCTGACCAAGCC
>CAZZAQ010000796.1:0-2744 GCA_964652165.1 uncultured Bifidobacterium sp. | reverse complement strand
GCCATCCTCTGCTCGACCAACATCATCGCCGAATGCACAGGCCCGGCGGGGGCCGCGGTGAGCTACACCGTCACCGCATCAGATGACTGTGCGATGCCGCCTACAATGGGCTGCACGCCGGCGTCGGGTTCGTTGTTCCCGTTTGGCACGACCACGGTGAATTGTTCGGCCAACGACGGTGGGGGTAACACGGCCACTTGCAGCTTCACGGTATCCGTGGTGGACCGCACGCGGCCGGTTCTCACTTGCCCTGCCGGAATTGTCATCAACCTCGCCGCCGGCCAATGCACCGCGGCGGTGACCTACCCGAACCTGACCTCTGTGGACAATTGCGATCCCAATGTGTCGATCGTCTGCGTGCCCCCGTCTGGCTCCGTGTTCGCGGTGGGCACCAACGCCGTCAGTTGCACCTCCACCGACGCCAGCAATAACTCGAGCGCCTGTGCTTTCATGGTGGCCATCATCGAGATGGTGAAACCCGCGATCGTCTGCCCGCCGGATGTCGTTGTAGAGTGCGGCAATCCAACAACGCCGCCCAACACCGGCGTGGCCACGGCGACCGACAATTGCGACGCGAACGTGGTCGTCACCTACCAGGACGGCAGCGCCACGGAAGTCACTCCCGGCAGTTTGAATGGGTGGACGCTCTCGGTCATTGGCGATCCGCTGACCGCCATCGCGACGTTGGTGAATGGCCCGGCGCCGGCGCCGGTGGGCACTGGCAGCCTGCGCCTGGCTTTGGGCAGCAACGGGGAAGGCACCGCTCAGGGACGCAATTCACTGTTCCAAGGCACGCGCTTGAGCGCGCTCACGGAACTGAACTTCCGTGCCCGCGTCACTGCGAGCAGCGGCAGCGGCGAAAGCGTTTACTTGCTTCTCAATGTCGACTCGGATGGCAACGGCGTGCCCGATGATCTCATCGGCTTCGAGCCGGAGTACCAGTCGGGATATACGACCGCCGTTCCGGACCAGGGTCCGGTCGCCACCGGCCTCTGGCAGAGTTGGGACGCGCTGGTCGGCGGCTGGTGGTCGCTGAATCATCCTGGCGTCATGAGTGAAGGTCCGGGTGTGCGTTCGCTCGCGACGTATGTCTCGGCTTTTCCGAATGCGCGCATCGTGAATAGCGGCTCGGGCGCAGGCGGTGTCCGCCTTGTGGCTGGCGGCGGCCTGGGCACTTGGGAAGACTTCGACGGCAATGTGGACCGTTTCGCGATCGGGGTGAACGGAACTTCCTCGCTCTACGACTTCGACCAGACCGCGGGCGACAGCTTCGAACTCGTTTCCAGAATCGTCCGCACATGGAGCGGCGTGGATGACATCGGCAACGTGAACTCGTGCTCGCAGCTGGTCGAAGTATACGATACGATCACTCCGACGATCTTGTGTCCAGGCAACATCGTCCTGGAGTGCACCCACCCGAACGGTGAAACGGTGAGTTACTCTGCGACGGCAAGCGACGTCTGTGGATCCGTCACGCCAACGTGCGTGCCACCCTCCGGAACCACGTTTTTGCTTGGCGTCAGGACAGTGAATTGTGTGGTGAGTGACGCCGTCGGTCACAGCAATTCGTGCAGTTTCACGGTCACGATTCGCGATACGCAGGCGCCGGTGTTCTGCAACGTTCCAAGCGTCGTCCAGGCGGCCGGCACGCTCGACAACTTTGTTGGACCAGAGCCTGCCAGCCCGAGTGAGGACCTCGTCGACCATCTTTTGGGCCTGGAATTGCGCGACTTCGATGAGGTCGGCTCGGACCTGTGGTTTGCCCACGCGTTCGACAATCTCCCGGCCGACATCGCGTCCGCCGCGCTGCGCATCAAGGTGCGCGCGTCGATCGGCGATCCGCAGAACGACACAATCGAGTTGCTCTTCACGACCCCAGGCGGAGGCCTGCTGCCCGCCACCTGGATTCGTCGCATCGGGTCTCCGCCCAACGATCTGACGCTGGGTCTGCTGACCACGCCGTGGGCCGAGAATGAAGAGACGGAATTGGTCCTGGACCTGTCACGGCTGCCCAATGCGAACGGCTCATTCACCGATTTGACGGCCACGTTGCGCGCGCAACGCTACCTCGATCTTGTCATCCAGGATGACACGCTGGTCGATCACGTTTCGCTCGAGGTCCGCAGTTGCAATTGCCAGGGCGATGTCACCGCAAACGTCAATCCGGTGTCCTGTGGCGCCGTGGTCAACTTCCCGACCCCAGTCTTCACGGATGTCTGCGACACTACGCTGGCCGTCGTTTGCCAGCCACCCTCCGGCACGTTGTTCCCGGTCGGCGCCACCACTGTCTTTTGCACGGCGACGGACGACAGCGGCAATCGCGCCCGCTGCGGCTTCAAGGTGACGGTGGTCGAGCCTGCGCCGTCGCTGTCCGTTGCGCGGCAGGGTAATAACCTCGTTGTCCGCTGGCCGGTGGGGTGCACGACTTACCGTCTCGAACAAACCCTGTCGTTGAGTCCTCAGATTACGTGGAGCACGGTGCTGGCGCCGATTTCGATCTCCGGCGGCCAATACCAGGTCATTCTGCCGAACGTCGGGACACAGCGCTACTTCCGGCTGGCGGCGCCTTAAAAACCCCCGCTGGCTTCATCGTCGCGAGCGGCCGAGGACCTCCCCGGCCTTTCTCTGGCGTGGCTGCGACCGTGAGGTCGCGGGCTGGATTTTCAAGCGGGATCGAAATCGATGCCGACGCCCAACCTTTTGCGTCCCCGTCCCGCGACCTCACGGTCGCAGCTACGTCAAAC
>CAZZAQ010000795.1:0-2747 GCA_964652165.1 uncultured Bifidobacterium sp. | reverse complement strand
GCGGCATCGGCGGCGCGTCGGCGGCCGCGCGCGTCAGGGCGAGCAGCGCCCCGCGCGCACCCGGTGCGCCGAGCGAGCCCGCGCGCATGCCACCCACGAGGCCATCCTCGATAAGGTTCAGGGGGTCATCGTCGCCACCCCTCACTTCCTGCATTACCCTGTCGCGCTGGATTGCCTGAAGCACGGCATCCACGTCCTCTGCGAGAAGCCGCTCGCCGAAACACCCGGCCAAGTCCTCGGCCTGATCGCGGAGGCTGACCGCCGCGGCGTCACGATCTCCGTCAACAACACCCGCCGGCTGTTCCCCTCGTTCCGCCAGGTACACCAGTGGGTTTCGCGCGGCGATCTCGGCAACGTGCACTCCATCCACATCCTCGAAGCACAGAAATTCGACTGGGAGAGCGCCACCGGCTTTTACGTGAACCCCTGGATTTCCGCCAAGGGCGTCGTCCTGGACCTCGGGTCCCATGTCTTTGATCTGGTCTGCTGGTGGCTCGGCGGCAAGCCGGACCTCATCAGCTATGAGGACGACTCCTTCGGCGGCCCCGAATCCCTCGCCCGCCTACGCGGGAGAAGGGGGGTCTGCCACATCGACATCACCCTCAATCGCCTCGTCGACCTCGAGCCTCGTTACGTCATCACCGGGGAAAAAGGAACCCTCGAGTGTCACCCGGACGATTGGAAGATGTTGACCCGCATTTCTCCGGCGGGTCGCGTCCAGGCAACCAGGATCGCCACGACGCCAAGGACCTATCCAGGATTCGTGACGCGCTTGGTTCACAACTTCATCGGGATCATCGCGCACAACGAGCGACCTCTCGTCCCCGCGTCTGAGGTTCTCCCGTCCATCGAGTTGATCGATGAATGCTACCGCCGGCGGGCGCGGTTCTCGATGCCCTGGTATCAAGACCTCGAGGCCCTCCTACGGTGACCACCGACGGCGTGCTCGTCCTCACCGGCGCCAGCGGATTCATCGGCGGGCGCATCGTTGAGATCCTCCACTTGACTGGCGCCCACAAAATCCGCGCGGCGTTCCGCCGCTGGCCAAGTTGCGCTCGGATCGGAAGGTTCCCCGTGGAACTGGTCCACATGGACCTCCTCAACGAGCCGGAGGTCGAGAGAGCCCTTGAGAACGCATCCGCCGTCGTTCATTGCGCCCAGGGATCACGAGAAGTCATCGAGCGCGGCACCGCGAACCTGCTGGCCGTCGCTCTCAAGCGCAAGGTCCGACGCTTCATCCATTTGAGCTCAACGGCAGTCTACGGCGATGCGACTGGCGAAATCGACGAGACCCATCCGCTTCGGTACACGGGGCACGAATACGCGGACGCCAAGATCAACGCCGAGCAGTCTTGCTACGAGTTCCTTGACAAGGGTCTTCCCGTAGTCATTCTGAGGCCCCCCATCGTATACGGACCTCACGGCACGGACTGGACGATCAATATCTCCCGGCACCTGCTCGCGGGCCGGTGGCGGACACTGGGCACGGCCGGAAACGGCAAGTGCAACCTCCTTTTTGTCGACGATTTGTTCAGGGCGGTCATGGTCGCCCTGGAACATCCACAGGCTGTCGGCCAGGCGTTCAACGTCAACGGGCCCGAAGCCATCACCTGGAATGAATACTTCCAGCGGATCAACAGAAGCCTGGGACTGCCCGACTTGAGAGACGCAAACCCCCGGGCCAGCGATGTCCGGACCCGCCTGATGGAGCCGGTGCGAGCCCTGGGAGTCTACGCTCGGGCACACCACATGGACACCGTCAAGACAATCGCCGCGCGCTTCGACCTCGCCAAAAAGCTCATGAAACAGACCGAAAAAACGATCAAGGCGACGCCTTCGCGGGCCGAGCTGAGCCTGTACAGCCGAGATGTCCTCTATCGGGCCGCAAAGGCCAGAAACCTGTTGGGCTTTGTCCCGAAATTCGGAGTGGATGAGGGGCTCAGGATAACCGCGCAGTGGCTGAAACATGAGGGCTTCTGCTGGACAAATGGCTCGAGCGTCGACCCCGCGAGTTCGCCGGAAGGGAGAGCATGGAAGTTCTCTTCGTGACAGGCTACCTGCCGTACCCGCCGAACTCCGGCGCGACGATCCGCACCTACAACCTGCTCAGGCGCCTCGCCGCGCGCCACCGGATTCACCTCGTGGCCTTTGCCGACCCGACGCGCGACTCGGGGAAGACGGCCATCTTCGAGGAATTCTGCGCCTCTGTCACCCCGGTCCCCTGGCACGAGACCAAGGGGACCCCCTACTTCTATCTCGATCTCCTCCTAAACATCTTCTCTCCCATGCCGATTGTGGCCGCCCGCTTCAAGAAGCCCGCCATGGCCAGGGCCCTGCGGGGGTTGATCGAGACCAGGCCGTTCGATCTCCTCTGCTGCGACTTTGTCACGCTGAGCCTCAACCTGCCTCCGGCAAACGGTCTGCCCACACACCTCACGGCACACAACGTCGAGTCGGTCCTGTGGCGCCGCTATCTCGCCCACGAGAAGAACCCCATCAAGGCCCTCTACGTCTATCTGCAGTATCGGAAGGTCCTGCGGCTCGAGCGCCAGGTCCTCCCCCGCTTTCAGCACGTCGCGTGCGTCTCTCAGGAGGATCTTGAGCGACTGCGGGCGCTCTGCCCTCTGCCGCAATACGCGGTCGTGCCCAACGGGGTGGACCTCGATCACTTCAGCCCGCTCCCCGAGCAGGAGGTTCCGTACCGGCTCGTTTTCACGGGCGCGATGGACTGGCGGCCCAACCAGGAC
>CAZZAQ010000794.1:0-2747 GCA_964652165.1 uncultured Bifidobacterium sp. | reverse complement strand
TGAGTAATCAAGCGGCTCGCGAGTACGCTCGCCCCACCTGACTGAGGGATTACGAGTAACGCCGTTCCTCCGTTGACGCTCCGCTGCTTTGCTGATGTCCTATCGGCCGTGTCGTCTTTCAAATCCAGCCTGCTTCGTCGCTGTGCGGCCGGCCTTGCGCTGCCGCTGGCGTTCCTGCTTCAAACCCTCGCTGTTTCCGCTCAAAAGGTCCAGGTCCTCGAGCGTTCGTTGCCCAATGGCTTCCGGATCCTGATGGTCGAGCGGCACGACGACCCGACCATCGCCGGCGGCTGGGTCGCGCACGTCGGCAGCGCCAACGAAAGGCCCGGCATCACCGGCATTTCGCATCTGTTCGAGCACATGATGTTCAAGGGGACCCCGACGATTGGCACCAAGGATTTCGAGAAGGACCTCAAAATCATCGCCGAGCAGGAACAAGTGCGCGGAGAGATTCGCCGCGAAGAGGCCCTCATGCGCGCCGCCTACCGTCGCGGGGAAATCGACGACCTCCTCAAGCCGGAGAGCAAGACGCCGCGCCTCAAAGAACTGGAAAAGCAGTTTCAGGTTCTCATCGAGCAGCAGCGCGCCATTCTCGTGAAGAACGAGTTCGATCGTGTTTACACCTCCGGCGGCGCTTCCGGGATGAACGCCTTCACCACCACCGACATCACCGGCTACTTCATCACGGTGCCCGCCAACAAACTCGAACTCTGGATGTGGATGGAATCCGAGCGGCTGCTGCGCCCGGTGTTCCGGGAGTTCTATGCCGAGCGCGACGTGGTGTTCGAGGAACGCCGCCTGCGCACTGAATCCACCCCGCTGGGCAAGTTCGCCGAAGCTTTCGAGTCGCTCGTCTGGGAATCGCATCCCTACCAGTGGCCGGTCGTTGGCTGGCCATCGGACATCCCGGCGATATCCAAGGCGCAGGCCGACGAGTTCTACTCCCTCTACTACGCGCCCCAAAACATCACCCTCATTCTCGTCGGCGACTTCAAAGCCGACGCCGCGATGCCGCTCCTGGAGACGTATTTCGGCCGCATCCCACCCGGCAAAGCCGAGCCGCCCGACGTTGTGACCCTCGAGGTGAAGCAACATGCCGAGAAGCGCATGGTCGCCGAGGCCGAGGCAAACCCGCGGGTCGAAATTGTCTGGAAGACCGTGCCATTCGGCCACCGCGATTCCTACGCGCTGAACATCCTCAGCCAGATCCTTTCCACCCGCACCGGCCGGCTCTACAAGGGCCTGGTGCTCGGTTCGGAGGTGGCCACCGAAGCCGACGCCGGCGTCGACCACCGCAAGTGGGCCGGACTCTTCGGCGTCGACGCCGAAGTTCGCGAAGGCCACACGCCCGAGGAGGCCGAGCAGGCCGTCTACGCCGAACTCGAGAAGCTGAAGCAGGGCGAGCTGCCCGCGGACGAGCTCCAAAAGGTGAAGAATAATTTCGCCGCTGCCGAATACCGCGGCCTCGCGTCGAATATGTCGATCCTCATGCGCCTCATCCGCGCCGACGGACTGGGCGACTGGAAGGAATTTACCGACGCCGGACGGAAACACCAGGCCGTGACCGCCGCCGACGTCAAACGCGTCGCCGTCGAATACCTCACCAAGGAAGCCCGCTCCGTCGCTGTTTACACGCGCAAGCCCGACAAGTCCGGTTCCGATTCGGCCTCGTCCGAACTCGCGGGCTTCAGCCCCGAGCAACGCAAGGCTTACGACGGCGTGGCCTCTCGCGTTAAGCAGGAAAAGGATCCCGCCAGGCTCCGGTCCATCCTCGCCAGGATGGAGGAAGCCGAAGGCAAAGCCGACGAGAAGATGAAATCGTTCCTGGAGCTCCAGAAGAAACTCGTTCAGAAGCGGCTCGACGAGTTGAAGTGAAGCCGCTCCACCCGCATATTTCATACGGCGCATGAAACGCCCACAGCCCGTAGCCGCCGACGTAAGGAGGCGGACTCGTTCCCCCGCCCAGTCCGTCCGCCTCCTCACTTCGGCGGCTACGAACCGTGTGAAATATCCGGGTCCAGCCCGCCTCCCAAACATGAATCGCTTCCGCCACGTTCGCATTCGCCTTGGTGGGGCGAGCGTCCTCGCGAGCCGCCAACCGAATATGAATCCATTTCGCCTCGTTCCCTTCCGCGCTGTGATCGTTTCCGGCGCGCTCACCCTGTTCGCCTGTGTCGTTGCTGTTTCCGCAGGCGCCGCGTCCGTCCCGAGCCGTCCCGAGGAGATCAAATTTCCCCCGCTCGCCTACGAGCCGCCCGACCCGAAGGATTTCCGCGTTCCGCTCAAGTCCGGCCCCGTCGCCTACATCGCGGCCGACCGCGAGTTGCCACTCGTCAACCTCTCGATCTTCGTCCGCACCGGCGACTATGTCGAGCCGGAGGGCAAGGAAGGCCTCACCGATCTCGCCGGCTATCTGCTGGCGCGCGGCGGCACGAAGTCAAAGACCGCCGAGGAACTCGAGGAGCGGCTCGCCTTCCTGGCCGCGAACCTCGAGACGACTATTGCCGACACCGAGGGCCGCCTCCGCTTGAATCTGCTCTCGAAGGACCTCGACGAGGGTCTGGCCATCGTCCGCGAATGCCTCTCGGCACCGCGCTTCCAGGAGGACAAATTTGCGCTGCGCAAGCAACAGCTCCTCCAGTCCTTGAAAAAGCGCAACGACGAGTCCGGCGATATCGAGCAGCGCGAGCGCGAGTTCCTCGCCTACGGCGAATGGTTCTGGAAGAACCGCCAGGCGACCGAGGCCT
>CAZZAQ010000793.1:1214-2748 GCA_964652165.1 uncultured Bifidobacterium sp. | reverse complement strand
CGCGGATGGCCGTCGGGTGATGGCCGAAATCATCGACGACGGTGACGCCGCCCGAGATGCCGCAGATTTCCATGCGGCGTTTAATGCCTTTGAAGGTGGAGAAGGCGCCTTGAATCTGGCTGTTCTTCAGCCCGCAATGCTTGGCCGCCGCCACGACGGCCAGTGCGTTGCGCACGTTGAGCTCGCCCACCAGATCGATGTGGAACTTCGCGCTGGGCGTCTCGAACTCGCTGGCGGTCGGGCCGAACTTAAGGTTGAACGCGCGCACCGCGTTGTCTTCGCCCAGGCCGAAACGCTTCACCGGGCAATGCGTCACGTCGAGGAGCGGCGCCAGGGCCGGATCGTCGCCGTTGGCCAGCAGTTGGCCGTTGCGCGGGATGAGATTGATGAAGCGGCGGAAGGAGGCCTGGATCTCGCCGAGGTTGGCGAAGATGTCCGCGTGGTCGAACTCCAGGTTGTTCAGGATCGCGACCTCGGGCAGGTAGTGGAGGAACTTGCTGCGCTTGTCGAAGAAGGCGGTGTCGTACTCGTCGCCCTCGAGGATGAACCACTCGCTGTTCGTGAAACGGGCGCCTTGCCCGAAGTTATTGGGAATGCCGCCGATGAGGAAGCTCGGGTTCAGCCCGCTGTGCTCGAAGACCCACGCCAGGAGGGATGTCGTCGTGGTTTTCCCGTGAGTGCCGGCCACGACGAGGCTGCGCCGGCCGCGCAGGAAGTATTCCTTGAGCAACTCGGGGAGCGAGCAGTACCGCAGTTTGCGTTCGAGGACGACTTCCGCCTCGGGGTTGCCGCGCGAAACGACGTTGCCGATGACGACGAGGTCCGGCTTGTGATTCAGGTTCGACTCCGCGTAGCCGTTCATCACCTCGATTTGCCTGGCGGCGAGGAAGGTGGACATCGGCGGGTAAACGTTCTGGTCGGAGCCGGTGACGGAGAAGCCCTTCTCCTTCATCGCGGCGGCGACACTGGCCATGGCGGTGCCGCCGATGCCGATGAAGTGGACGGAACGAATCTCGGAAAACATCTCCGGTTGTTTTCGGGCGGGAGTGCCGGAGGCGCAAGCGAAAAGTCAGCGGTGACGCGTATCAATCGTCATCCTCGCCCGCTCGTGGAAAGACGAATGCGGCGCGGGTCGGCGCGGGCATCGGCGAGTGCTCGCCACGGACGGAACGCCAGATGACCTCGTTGAGCAGCAGATCGTCGGCGGCGTCTTCCTTGGTAAAGTCCATTCGCTGGGAGAGGCGCGCGCCCCAGGCGGTCTTCTTGTTGCGCTCGTTCAAGTCAACCGTCACCGGCCGGCCCTTGTAGGGACGGGTGTTGGGGCGGGTTTGGAAGGCGCTGAACATGGGCATGGCGGCGGCATCGAATTGCGACATCGGCTTGAGGCCGAGGATCAGTTCCATCGTCCGGAGCATCGATGCGGTGGAGTACATGGTCGAGTCAACGGCGCCGCCTCGGGTGTACGGGCTGATGGCAAAGGCAATCGTGCGATGCGCGTCCACGTGGTCGGGGCCGTTCTGCGCGTCGTCTTCCA
>CAZZAQ010000793.1:0-1197 GCA_964652165.1 uncultured Bifidobacterium sp. | reverse complement strand
GGTGCCGCTGGTGTGGTCGTTGGGCAGGCGGACGATCTGGAGCCGGGGCATATCGCCAATCTGCTCGAAACGCCGCAGCTCGGAGATGAATCGATCGGCGCGCAGTTGGTCCGGGTAATCCATGTCGAAGCCGCGAAACCAGGGATCGAAGTGGCCCTTGAGCGCGGCGACGCGCGTGGTGCCGGGGTCATTGGTTTTCTTGCCATTGCGAACGAACTCGCCGTAGCTGCGGTAGCTGACGCCAGCCTCCTTCGCCCGATCCCAAAGGTAGCCGCCGGCTGGCCGGGCGATCTCGAAGTTGCCCTCGGCGGGATAGGGAAATTTCTTGTGCTTGTTATGGCCGTAACCGAGGGGCCAGGTTTTCTCGACGAAGTCGCTCGCGTAGGCGCCCATCGTCCATTCGTGGCCGTCGGCGCTCACCTCGCTCTCGACGTAGAAGTTGTCGAGCAGGACGAACTCGCGGGCCAACGCATGGTGGTTGGGGGTGATGCGCTCGGGGAACAAGCAGAGGGACGGATCGCCGTTGCCCTGCGGCAGGTCACCCAACACCTGGTCGTAGGTGCGGTTTTCCTTGATAATGTAGATGCAATACTTGATGGGGGAAGGCCGCCCGATGGAACGAGGGATCGGGTTGTCCTCCGTTGCGGCCTGCATGGTCTGCGGTTCAGGCCGGGGCAGGCAGCGGTACATTTGCTCGGTGTGCTTGCGCATCTGCTCGTCGAACTTCTCCCCTGACGCAAGGTTGATGAGGCTCAGCGTGCCTTGCATTAGCCCGCCGATGTATTCGCTCACCGTGGCGGGCACCTGGCGGCCCGGCTGGGGTCCATGGCGGTTGGCTTTCGAAACCAATCCCTTGCCGTTGGCGACCAGAAGCCGTTTGCCGTCCGCAGTGACGCGCACCGAGGTGGGATACCAGCCCACCGGGATGAAACCGAGGGAGCGGCTCTTGCCCAGGGTGGAAACGTCGAAGACGGCGACGGCGTTGATGTTGGCGTTGGCGATGAAGAGAAGCTTCTCGTCGGGCGACAGCGCCAGGCTGTTGGGGGTCGAACCGGGTTGGGCATCGGGCTTGAGTTCGGCGGTGAGGGTTTCAACGGCGCGGCCGGTCTCCGTATCGAGCACGGTCACGGTGTTGCGATTGGCGTTGGCGACGAAGAGATGGCGGCCGGACCTGGACAGGAGCAGTTCGTTGGGATG